>JAYVVY010000188.1:0-4856 GCA_043786575.1 Ilumatobacteraceae bacterium | reverse complement strand
TCAACCGTTTTTACGGTCCGCCTGCTTTGCCTTCTTCACGTCGCGCTTTTCCTTCAGCGACTTGCCGGCCTTCTTGGCGGCGGGCTTTTGAGGTGACTTTTCGGGCATGTGCCCTCCCTTGGGTTGTTGCCGTGGTTTGCTTGCTCAGGCAGTCGTGTCAGGAACCAGGCGGCCGGCTTCGATGGCCACCATCGGATTGCGGTTTTCGTCGCCGGGCACGCCGAGCGATTCGCGGAACAGCGTGATTGCGTGCATTGTGCCAGCTTCGTGCAGGCCAGCATTCATGATGCGGTTGACCGACGGGCTGAGATCGCCAAACTCCATACGGATTGCGTGAGCAATGGCCTCGCTGGGAGTGTGATCCTCAGCCAGCACTGAATTGGGCTTGACGCCGCGCTTGGTGGCGGCCTTGCGTGGCTTGGCCGGCGCCTTCACCGGAGCGGCCTTCGCAATGATCGGGCGATCTTCGGCGAGCGTGTCGTCTGCGGGCTTCTTGGTGGTGGGCATGGTTTCCTTCGCGGCAAGAGGGCTAACGACCCCTGGCGGACGTCGTTGTAGTTCACGACATGTTGTCGTTGAAGACATGGACCGACACGAGACGTTGGGAGTCTACCGCCATCCGCCACCCGTCAGGATCCTGATACTTCCCCCAGCTTCCGGGCGCCTGGCTGTCCATTACGCCTGAAGTCAGCGGAGCGCTACGTTGCTGAATGACCACATCAGGAGTGAACGAGGAGTCATCGTGAGCAAGCCAGGAGACATTGTGTCGGCGTTCATTGCGGCGATCGAGGCGAAAGACCTCGACACGGCGCTCGCGTTGGTCGCCGATGATGTGTCGTACGAGAACGTGCCGATGACCCCAATCGCGGGCAAGGCCGCGTTGCGCGCTGCGTTGGACAGGTTCCTCGGGTCCGCGGCCCAGGTCGAGTGGATCGTCTCTCGCCAGGTGGAGTCGGGCAACGTGGTGGTCAACGAACGAGTCGACCGCTTCCAGATCGGTGACGGTTGGCTCGAAATGCCAGTTGCCGGCTTTTTCGAAGTTACCCCCGACGGCCTCATCAGCCTGTGGCGCGACTACTTCGACCTGGCCACCTACACCCGGCAGATGGCCGCCCTCACCTGAGTGGAACTGACGTGCGCTGCAGCGTCTGAAGTGACGTCGCATTCCCGGATCGTCAGGGTCCCTACAACCACCCAACTGCACGCACAAATTCATGACCTTGTAGGTTTCGCGGCATGACTGAAGCCTGGATTATTGATGCCGTCCGTTCGCCGCGAGGCAAGGGCAAGGAGACCGGTGCGCTGCACAAGGTGCATCCGCAACGGATCCTTGCCCAGGTCCTCAACGCGTTGCAGCAACGCAACGGGTTCGACACCGCAGAGGTTGACGATGTGATCATGGGGTGCGGCGCCGGCAGCGGCGACCACTCCATGGACATCGCCCGCATGGCGGCCCTCGATGCCGGGTGGAGCGTGCACGCACCGGGCGTCACACTCAACCGCTTCTGCGGCAGCGGCCAGCAGGCCGTCAACTTTGCCTCGATGGGTATCCTCGCCGGCTTTCAGGACATGGTGGTGGCCGGTGGTGTGGAGAGCATGTCGCGGCCATCGCCGATGCATGTCGACGGCTTCACGGCCAACAACAACCACCTACGCGACCAATACGACATGGTGCCCCAGGGCATCAGCGCCGACCTGATCGCCAGCGTCGAAGGCTTCTCACGCGAGGAGCTGGACCAGCTGGCTGTCGACAGCCAGAACCGTGCCGCCGAGGCCATTACCGAAGGCCGCTTCGAGCGTTCGCTGGTACCGATCTTCCACGACGACGGCACGCTGGCACTCGACCACGACGAGCACCCCCGCGCCGGTACCACCCTGGCCGATTTGGCCAAGCTGGCCCCAGCCTTCGCCGGTATGGGCAACCACACGATGGGCGGGCGCGAGCTGACCATCGACGAGACGGCCCGCAAGGCCTACCCGCAGCTCGGCGAGATTCGCCACGTGCACCATGGCGGTAACTCGTCGGGCGTCGTCGACGGCGCCGCCGCTGTGCTGCTCACCTCGCCCGAGTACGCCCGCGCACAGGGCTACACCCCGCGTGCGAAGGTGACGATGGCGGCGGTGGCAGGCGACGAGCCAGTCATCATGCTCACCGCCCCCGGCCCCGCCACCGACCTGGTCTTGAAGAAGGCCGGAATGACGCTGGCTGACATCGATCTGTTCGAGGTCAACGAGGCCTTCGCGGCCGTGCTGCAAAAGTGGCTGCGCCACACCGGAGCCGATTGGGGCAAGGTCAACGTCAACGGCGGGGCGATGGCACTTGGCCACCCCATCGGCGCCACCGGCGCGATGCTGATCGGCACATTGCTGGACGAGCTGGAACGGCGCGACCTGCAGACCGGCCTGGTGACGATGTGCACCGGTGGCGGCATGGCCACAGCCACCATCATCGAACGCATCTAAGACGCCGCACGGACTAGGGCGCCGCGGATTGCTCGAGTTGGCGCAGCGCGTCCAGCGACTGTTGGTACAACTGATCGTCATCCAGCCAGCCGACGGAGAACGCAGACGCGTCGAGCGTGGCAGCCAGTTCGTCGGCCGCCGTCGCGCCGAACACGGCCGCTAACTCTGCGTTCGGTGCGTGCGGTTCTGCGCCCCTTCGCACGGCGGTGGCAACGAACCGATCCTGCAATACACCCCACTTGCCGCGCCGCCGCCGCCGCCACCAACCGACGAGCAGGTGGCTGACCAACGAGACGACGGCGAGCGCGAGAACCGTCAACAGCACAACGGTGATGTGGTTGCCGACGACGCGAGCCAGGGCCTTGGCGAGGTCGGCGCCGACGCTCGACCGCTGAGCCTCACCCGACAGCGGCACCGATGCGGTGGGGTCGAATGCCACCCACCCAAAGCTGGGGAAACGCACCTCCACCCACGCGTGGGCGTCGCTCGCGCGGCTGACCCACACGCCGGCAATCTCGTCGCGGTCGCTGGGGACATATCCGGTAGCGATTCGTGCCGGCACCCCAAGACTGCGCAGCATGATGGCCGTCGCGGTCGCGATTTGTTCGCAGAAGCCTTCGTGCGACTCAAAGAGAAAGTGATCGACGGCGTCTGCTCCTTCAGGCGGCACAGAGGCGAAGAGGTCGTACTTGACGTTCTGGGCCAGCCATGCCTGGATTGCGAGGATGGTGTCGTAGGTGGTTGGCGCCGCCAATTGCTGGGCGAGAGCGACTGTCCGTGAGGTGGTGCTCGGCGGCAACTGGAGAAGCGCTGTAGGAGTGTCTGCCCTGGAGATGTCGCCGTCGGCGCGCAAGCCGGCACCGGTGGCACCGGAACGTTGCGACACCACCGTGTACGCGCTCCCCGCGGGCAGCACGACCTCGGCACGAAGCGCACCGTCGGGGCGCGCCCACAATGGTGCTTCCAGCAAGACTCGCTCGGCACGGCTGGCAGCGAACACGATGTTGGGAAGGTTCACCTTGGCGTAGAAGGTTTGGATGAACTGATCGCTGTCACTTCTCGGAACGTCACCGCCGGCAGGGGCGATCGTGTGATCGGGGCCATCGGAACGCTGCCCCGGTGCAGCATCGACGGTCCACGACCGACCGTCGAAGTTGGAGAACGTCTGTCCGCGCCAGAAATCAGGGAAGGGTGCCCGCACGCGCAGCACCACTTCGTCCCCTAGGTCACCGCGCAACGAGGTGTCCATCGTCGGGCTGAACCCCGGATAACCGCCGGTTCCGTTGCCCGAGCGATTGGTGATCGAGGCTCCCCCGAGCAGTGGCGAACCATCGGCGGCAACCAACCCACCGTCACCGGGTGTCGGCCGGTAGTCCTGCAACCAACTCGGCAATGTCAGCTGCGCCGGCCCATCGGGAATCGGCACTGTGGCCAACACCAACAGCACCGCCAGCGCGGCGGAGACGACAACCCCGACGCGTGTCGCGGTGCGCCGTGCGGTCCTGGCCGTGCGCGGACGGTCTACTCGAGTGATGGCGCTCGAGCCGAGGGCTAGTCCGAGTGGCGCAACGCCCAGCCAAGCGCCAAGCTCACCGTCGATCCGTATTCCAGCTGCGTACGCCGTCAGCATTGCGGCGCAGGCGAGGCTGACACGTGCCGATCGCCGATCGACGCATTCGAAGCCCTGCACCACCACCAGCGTCACCAACATCTGCGGCAGTAGAAACCGCAGCGAGGTGACGATGCTGTTGATGGCGCTCACGTCGATCAGGGCTGCACCCACGGCGATGCCGGCAACCAGCCCAGCGGCCTGGCGAAGAGTCTTACGATGCGCCGGCCCACGCATGGAGAGCGACGCGCTGGCCGCCATCGCCGCGAGGACGACGGCGAACTCCGCTGGCCCATATCCGAGGGGCTGGAGCAACATCAATGGTGGTGCGATCGTTGCGGCTGCGATTGCGCAGCGAGCGTGTGGGGTGATGCTGCTGGTGGGCTCGGGAGAGGGCAGCGCGAATGGCTTGCGCCACCATGCGAGAGTGGTTACGGCGAGGCGTGCGCCGCCGGGTTCAAAGGCGGCGCTCCATCGCAGGGCCGCCCCGCGATCGAGGATTGCTTCCGGCTCGCCTCCGTCGACGCTCACCGCAACCGTCGCGCCCTCAGCCAGGCCGCGCTCCAGCGATTCGCGGACCCGTGCGGCCTCTGCACTGGCGTCGTCAGTGCCAGTCCTGGCGCGCACAGTCCACCGTTGAGCGACGTCGTCCAAACGCTGACGCAGGACGAACTCACCGCTGCGCAGAGTTGCTGGCCAGTGAATGGCCGCCAGTTCGTCGCCCTGGCGCCAGGTACGAACACCGTCGACCTCGTCGCGACCCTGCTGCGAGCTGGCCACTTGA
>JAYVVY010000187.1:0-6382 GCA_043786575.1 Ilumatobacteraceae bacterium | reverse complement strand
GTATCACGGCTGCCGATATTGCGATGGCGAAACGACTGGGGTACGTGGTCAAGTTGCTCGGCATTGCCGAAGCTGACGAGAGCGGCGCCATCGGCGTGCGAGTACACCCGACGATGGTGCCGCTCACGCACCCGCTGGCCAGCGTGCGGGAGAGCTACAACGCGGTTTTCGTGGAGGGTGCAGCTGTCGGCTCGCTGATGTTCTATGGCCGCGGTGCGGGCGGCTCGCCAACGGCCAGCGCGGTCTTGGGCGATGTCATCGATGCGGCAGTGAACTTGACCAACGGCACCCACGGCGCGCTGGGTTCCTTCAGTCGGGCCGCAATCTTGCCAATCGACGAGACGTCCGCGGAGTACCTGCTCAGTCTCGATGTGGTCGACAAGCCGGGCGTGCTGCATGCGGTGACTGGCGTGTTTGCCCGGCACGACGTCAGCATTCGAGCGGCCGAGCAAGAGGGCAATGCGCCAGATGCGCGCCTCGTGTTCATCACGCACACCGCTCGCGAGTCAGCCGTGCAGGCCACTGTGCGCGAGCTACGCGATCTCGATGTCGTGCGCAACATCGGCGGTCTGCTGCGCGTGATTGGCGGCTGACGTGTCGTTGCGCAGCGGGACGACGACAGGTTCAGTTCGCTACGTCTCTACGCGCGGCGCCGCCCCGGAGCTGAGCTTCACCGAGGCGCTGCTGGCCGGGTTGGCTACCGACGGAGGGTTGTATGTGCCCGCCGAGTGGCCGGTCCTTCCGCCAGCCGTGCCGGGGGCAACCTACGCTCAACGCGCTGCCCAGATCATCCAGCTGTTCGTCGGCGACGATCTGCCCGCTGCCACAGTGCAGCGGCTGTGCGATGAGGCCTACGCGACCTTTGCCCACCCGGCCGTCGTGCCACTGGTGCAAATCGGCGATCAGCACTTCGTTCAAGAGCTCTTCCACGGCCCGACACTGGCGTTCAAGGACGTCGCGTTGCAGTTGGTCGGCCGGCTGTTCGACGAGGTGCTGCGCGAACGGGGCCAGCGGGTCACCATCGTCGGCGCCACCAGCGGCGATACCGGCTCGGCGGCTATCGACGGTGTGAAGGACTGCGCCAACGTCGACATCGTCATTCTCTACCCGCTTGACCGCACCAGCGATGTACAGCGCAGGCAGATGACCACTGTGCAGTCACCCAACGTGCGCGTCGTCGCCGTGGAGGGCACGTTCGACGACTGCCAGGACATGGTCAAAGCCATGTTCAACGACGCAGAGTTCCGCGAGCGGATGCAGCTGAGCGCGGTCAACAGCATCAACTGGGCGCGTGTGATGGCGCAGATCGTCTATTACGTGACGGCCACCGATGTCCTGGCTGGGCCAG
Organism: Ilumatobacteraceae bacterium; assembly: GCA_043786575.1. Lineage (GTDB taxonomy): Bacteria > Actinomycetota > Acidimicrobiia > Acidimicrobiales > Ilumatobacteraceae > UBA668. The sequence continues at coordinate 5,034 of JAYVVY010000187.1, read as the reverse complement.
TGAACTTCTGCGTACCCAGCGGCAACTTCGGCAATGTGTTCAGCGGCTGGATCGCTCGCCAGATGGGCGCCCCAATCGACCAGCTCATCGTCGCCTCCAACGCCAACGACATCCTCGAACGTTTCGTCAATCACAACGACATGAGTGCCACCCCGGTCGTGCCGTCGCTCAGCCCCAGTATGGATATCCAGGTCTCATCGAATTTCGAGCGGTTGCTGTTCGAGATGAACGGCCGCGACGGCGGCATGACGGCCGAGCAGTTGCAGAGTTTCCGCGCCAATGGGCGCCTGTCGATCGAGGCGGACCAGCGTGCCGAGTTCATCGAGGGCAAGCTGCAGGCAGCACGGCTGGACGACACCGAGACGCTGGCGGTCATCGCCGGTACCTACGCCGACTCGGGAATGCTGCTCGACCCCCACACAGCAGTTGGCGTCGGCGCGGTTGCCAAGCTGCGCGCGGCCGGCATGTTGCACGGCACCACCGTCACGCTGGCGACGGCTCATCCGGCGAAGTTCCCCGACGCCGTCGAACGCGCCACCGGGGTCCGCCCGCCGCTGCCGGCGCACCTCGCCGACCTGTTCGACCTGACCGAGCACTTCACCGTCCTCCCCAACGACCTCGCCACTGTGAAAGCCTTCGTCGCCACCGCCTTCAAGTAGTCGTTCCAAGATCGCCGAAGTGACGCGATTTGTGCGCTGTGAGGCTGGCCAGGCACACAACACAGCGTCACTTCGCTGGATGGGAGACGGCGGTCGACGTTGCGGCGGCGGGCAGGGTGTCGCTACAGTGCTGCCCGTTCGGGTTCCCGAACAGCCCCGCTGCAACCAGTTCACCTGCTCTTTGTGCAGGTCATCTGACGGCGCAGGGTGTCTCGCATCTCCAGGTGGTGGGGCCGCCGGCGATCTCAGCACTTCCTGCTGGATGCCAAGCGAGCTTTGTCTCCTCCCAGAAAGCAGGTGGCCAGTGGCCGCGGAAGCACTCGAGCAATCCATGCTCGAATCAAAGGACAAGGATCAACTCCTTGCCATCGCCCAAGCATTGGGCATCAAGACCACCGCTCGCGCTGCGAAGGCAACGCTGATTGGCAAGATCCTCGAGACCACTGGTGTCGGGCAGCCAACTGCCGCCCCGGCCGACGAGCCCACCGCTGAGTCGAGCAGTGTCAGTGCACCCAGCGACGATGCAGCTGGCGGCTCGGCACAGCACACCGGATCTGCAACCGATGACACCGCCGATGACTCGGCCGACGACGACGGCGACGACGATGGCGATGATGGCGAAGGCCAGGGTGAGGGTGACGGTGAGGGTGACGGCGAGAGCCGCAACGCCCGCCGCCGGCGCCGGCGCCGCAACAAGAATCGTGCCGGAGAGGGTTCATCAGCCGCTGGTGGCCAGCCGGGCGAACGTCAGCCCGACAGCAGCCAGGAGCCACGCGAGCGCAGCGACCGACCCGAGCGCAACGACCGCAATGACCGGCCCGAGCGCAACGACCGCGGCCCACGAGCCGATCGGGCAGATCGACCCGAGCGCGGCGACCGCAGCGAGGGCAGCGACCAGTTCACCCTCGAACCTGTGCAGGTTGCCGGCTACCTGGACCTGCGTGACGAGGGCTACGGCTTCCTGCGTGTCAACGGCTACCTCGCCTCGCGTGACGATGCCTACATCCCGGTCAAGCTGACCCGCCAGTACGGCCTGCGCAAGGGCGACCATGTCACCGGCCTCAGCCGACCCGCCGGTCGCAACGAGAAGAACCCGGCGTTGCTGGAGATCCACACCATCAACGGCAACGACCCAGAGCTGGCGAAGAACCGTCGCCGCTTCGAGGACCTCACCGCCTTGTTCCCCGACAAGAAGCTGGTGCTGTCCACGGCCAACGATCCACACAACATGACTGTGCGCATCATTGACCTGGTGGCGCCCATCGGTAAGGGCCAGCGCGGCATCATTGTCTCGCCTCCCAAGGCCGGCAAGACCACCGTGATGAAGGAGATCGCCACGGCGATCGAGCGTCACAACCCCGAGGTCAAGCTGATCGTGCTGCTCATCGACGAGCGGCCGGAAGAAGTCACCGACATGCGCCGCACCGTCAAAGGTGAGGTCGTGTCGAGCACGTTCGATCGGCCAAGCGAAGAGCACACGCACGTCGCGGAGCTTGTGCTGGAGAAGGCCAAGCGCCTGGTTGAGGAAGGCCACGACGTGGTCATCATCCTCGATGGCATCACTCGCCTCAGCCGTGCTTACAACTTGGCGGCCCCGCCCAGCGGCCGCATCCTCTCCGGTGGCATCGACGCCGGCGCGCTGTACCCGCCGAAGCGTTTCTTCGGTGCCGCTCGCAACTGCGAGGAGGGTGGCTCACTCACCATCCTCGCCACCGCGCTGGTGGAGACCAACAGCCGCATGGACGAAGCCATTTTCGAGGAGTTCAAGGGCACCGGCAACATGGAGCTGCGCCTCGATCGCCGCCTGGCCGAGCGCCGAATCTACCCGGCAATCGACGTCGATGCGTCCAGCACCCGCCACGAGGAGTTGTTGTTCGACCGTAAGCAGCTTGCGCAGGTCTGGAAGCTGCGTCGTGTGCTCAGCGGCCTCGCCGACGGTGGTAGTGCTGCCCCCGGCCTGGAATTGCTGATGGACCGGCTGAAGACGTTCAAGACCAACGACGAGTTCCTCAACGAGATTTCCAAGCAGCCCACCCTCTAACGCCCGCGGGGTAATCGACCCGAGTGCCTCGGCACATCGGCCGCTACACTGCGTTGCCTACTTCTTTCGGAGAATGCCATGAAGACCGAGATCCATCCCAAGTACACCGATGTCACCGTGCGTTGCTCGTGCGGTAACGCGTTCACCACGCGCTCCACGCGTGGCACCGACCTGACGCTCGAACTCTGCAACGAGTGCCACCCCTTCTTCACCGGCAAGCAGAAGCTGGTCGATACCGGTGGCCGCGTCGAGCGCTTCAACAAGCGCTACGGCGAGCGCAAGAGCAAGTGATCGTGTAACGCCACGTAGCCCACGACAGTGCCTCGCGCTGTTCGCACCGATTCAAAAACTGTTCACTGTCCGGCCTTTGGGCCGGACAGTGGCCGTTTTGACGCAATCCTGAGGCGTGTAGGGCTTCAGTCGTCGTCGCGGGTGGTCGATAACCAGAACAGTTGAACGGGTTTCGTTCATGCGTCGCAGGGAGTCGTCTACGTGGATTCAGTGCAACTTGCCCACCTGCTGCGCCGTACGGAGTACGTGGCCCGGCCGAGCCGGCTGGCTGAGTTGTCGCTCGGCACCGTCACCCGCAGCGACGCCATCGACAACATCCTGAACATCACCACGCCAGTTGCCATACCCACCTACATCGACCACGACATCGACGGTGAGGGCTACAACCAGTGGGTCTACGCAGTGCAGTGGTGGATCGACCGCATGGTCGACTCGCCCAAGCCGATGGAAGAGCGGATGGCGTTCTTCTGGCACGGTCACTTCTGTAGCGGCTGGGACAAGGTCAACAGCGCGCGAGCGATGCTGGAGCAGAACAAGCTGTTTCGCGACTCGGCATTCGGCAACTTCCGCACGATGGCCCAGACGATGTCGCTGCAGCCGGCGATGTTGTTCTACCTCGACAACCTCGACAACGTGAAGACCTCGCCGAACCAGAACTTTGCGCGCGAGCTGATGGAGTTGTTCACGCTCGGCGTCGTGGACCAGAACGGACAGCCGAACTACAGCGAGAACGACGTCTCTGCGGCGGCCGCTGCATGGACAGGTCACGGCATCGACTGGAACACGAATCTCTACAAGTTCTGGCCCGGTGACCATGACACCACCAACAAGCTGTTCATGGGAGTCACCAAGAACTGGAATGGCCCCGACATCATCGACCACATCCTTGGGAACCCGGCGGTAGTTGGCAGCAGCACCGCCAAGAAGCTGGTGGCCTGCAAGTTCCTCAGCAAGAAGTTGTGGGAGCACTTCGCCTACGAAGCCCCCTCGCAAGTCATTATCGACGCGCTGGCGCAGGTGCTGTACACCAACGACTTCGCCATCAAGCCGTGGGTGAAGGCGATGCTGATGCGCGACGAGTTCTACTCGACTACTGCCACGCAGGGATTGGTGCGCAGCCCGCTGGAGTACATCGTCAACCTGTTCTACTTCACCGGCTTTCGCAGCGCGACGATGCACCCGGAGTGGTACGTGGAGGAGATGGGTCAGGAGCCCTTCAACCCGCCAAACGTGGCTGGGTGGAAGACCAACGGCTACTGGGTGAACACCAGCGTGTTCGGTTCCCGTGGTGAGTTTGCGAGCAGCGCCAGCAATCGGCTCCGTCAGAACAATGCCAACAACGTCGGGCGGCGGCCTGACAACACCATTCGACCACCAGCCGAGACTGTCGAATTCGTGGCGGCGAAGTTCGGCCTGAACCTGAGCACGGTCAGCTATAACGCGCTCCTCAACTACGTCACCGTGCAGCGACAGGTGGGCCACGAGCCGTATGTCGGTTGGTGGGAAGCCACCAACCTGTTGACCATGGCAATGATGACCCCCGAATTCCACGTGGCCTGAAGGACGATGACTGATGATTGATCCAGATATCTCCACAGCCGACGCGCTGCGCCTACTGACCATCCCCGCCGTCGATCGCCCTGACGACCCGCTGGGCATGGATCGCCGCCGCTTTCTGCAGATGATGGGCTACGGCGTCGGCGCTGGCGCGTTGATGGGTGGTCTCGGCGAGACGCTGGGTGCCGACCTGCTGCCCGGCCATCTCGGCCAGGCATTCGCAACGACTCCCGTCGGCCCGAACGAGGGCATCCTGGTGCTGCTGGGCCAGTTCGGCGGCAGCGATGGCCTCAACATCGTGGTGCCATACTCGAATGGGCTGTACTACCAACAGCACGGCGACATCGCGATTCCGGCCGGGCAAGTGCTGCCGCTCAGCGCGCAGGTTGGGTTGCACCCCAACCTTGCCTACCTCAAGTCGCTGTACGACGCCGGCCAGGTTGCCGTCATGCAAGGCGTCGGCTACCCGAACCCGGATCTCAGCCA
>JAYVVY010000186.1:0-19789 GCA_043786575.1 Ilumatobacteraceae bacterium | reverse complement strand
GACATCTCGGCGACGGCCTTCTCGAGGCCTTCGGGGTTGCGGGCGCAGATTGCAACAGAGGCGCCTTCAGCGAGCAGGGTTTCTGCGATCGCGCGACCGATGCCCTTGGTGGCGCCCGTGACGAGTGCCTTCTTGCCGGTGAGTCCAAGATCCATGGTCGTCTCCTGTGAGTGGCGCAGTCGCGCAGTTGGGATGCACGAAACATAACCGAACGCGCATTCACTATGTGCAAGCGGACCGACGCGCGTCGCTCGGCGGCGTGTGGGCTCTAGGCGTTAGGGTCCGTCGCTGTGCGCACCATCTCGCTTGCTGCAGGCACGGTCCTCGACGTCGGGCCGGTGGAAGCTGTCGACGTGGCAGCTGATGCCGGCTTCACGTCGGTAGGAATCTGGTTCGATGCGGCCACGTGGACTGATGCCGTCGCCGACGGAGTGCTCGCTCGCGCTACACATCACGGGCTGAGCATCCTTGACGTCGAACCGATCATGCTCATGCCAGCTGGCAGCGCCGCCGCGGACAGCGGGGAGGCGATCGTCGATGCCGCGATGCGTATCGGCGCACGCAACATCCTGGTAGCCAGCCGCGACACGGACGATGGGCGTGTCGCTGCTCGGCTTCAGGCTCTCGCGGAGCGTCTGGACGGGTCCGGCATTCGCCTGGTGCTGGAGTTCCTGCCCATCCTTGGGGTTCGCACGCTGCCGCAGGCGCTAGCCATCGTGACCGCCGCCGACCACCCGTGCCTCGGTGTGCTCGTCGACAACCTGCACCTGTCGCGTGCTGGCCACGTGCCGGCAGACCTTGCGTCCGTCGACGCGCACCTGCTGCCGTACCTGCAGATCTGCGATGCGCCAGCGGTGCCTGCTGATACTGCGCACTCGGCACTCATGCATGAAGCACTGCACGGTCGACTGCTGCCCGGCGAGGGTGGATTGCCGATTGCCGAACTGCTCGGAGTGGTCCCCACCGTCCCGCTCTCGCTCGAACTTCGCTCTCAGCCGCTACGTACCATGTACCCAGACCCGGTCGAGCGGGCTAGGGCCGTACGGTTACCAATGGAACGCGTCGTCACGACCAGGAGCCCCAAATCATGATGCAGCAATCAACCAGTTCACGTGTTGTTCTGGTCACTGGGGCGGCGTCGGGAATTGGGCGGGCCACGGTCGAGCGGCTGGTGGCTCGGGGTTGTTGCGTGGTCGCTGTGGATCGCAGCCACGATCACTTCGGTTGGGTTGCCACTGGAGGCCTTGAGGAGTCGGTGGAAATCGTTGTCGGCGACGTCACCAGCGAACAGACCAACACGGGGGCTGTCGCCGCAGCCCTCACGCGTTTCGGGCGGCTTGACGCTGCCGTGTTCAACGCTGGCATCTCGATGAGTGGCGACCTGCTCGACCTGCCAATGGAGGAATTCGATCGGACGATTGCGGTCAACGTCCGCGCTGTTGCGCTGGGCATGCGAGCCGTCGTGCCGCAGATGCGGGTGGCAGGGGAAGGCCGAATTGTGGTGACTGCATCGACGTCGGGCATCGGCGGCGATCCCAACATGTGGGCGTACAACACTTCAAAGGGTGCCGTCATCAACCTTGTTCGCGCTGCCGCCGTCGACCTCGGCCCCGACAACATCACCGTCAATGCTGTGTGCCCCGGGCCCACCGAGACGGAGATGACATCGCGGTTGCAGGCGTTGCCGGTGCTGCACGAGCAGCTGCGCCGCATCATCCCGCTGCAACGCTGGGGCCGCGCCGCCGAAGTCGCGGCGATGATCGCGTTCCTGGTGTCGGCCGACGCCTCGTTCGTCAACGGAGCGGTCATTCCTGTCGACGGCGGGATCACCGCCAACACCGGCCAGTTCATGCCGCGCAACGCGAGGGCGTAAACGTTCCGAGTTTGCGAATGATCGTTCGGTTTGTCAGTCTGTCGGCATGTCATCAAGCCTGCTCGATCTGTTCGACCTCTCGGGGCGAGTCGCTGTCGTCACTGGCTCCGGCCAAGGAATCGGTCGCGCCATCGCGTGGGGGCTGGCCGACGCCGGATGCGATGTGGTGATCAACGCTCGACGCATGGACGACCTCGAGGCCACCGCTGCCGGCATCGAAAGTCGCGGTCGGGCGGCGCTCATTGTTGCCGGCGACATTCGTGATCTGTCCGAGGAACTGGCGGACCGTGCGATGGAGAAGTTCGGGCGCATCGACGTGTGGGTGAACAACGTTGGTGGTTCCGATGAGAAGACGACACGGCTGCTGGTTGACACACCGGATGAGATCTTTCGGGCGCAGCTGGAGCTCAACCTGACCTCCGCGTTCCAGGGCTGCAAGGCGGCCGCGCCGCGTATGAAGCCGGGCAGTTCGATCGTCAACATCAGCTCCGGCGCCGGCACGCGCGGGTCACCGTTCACTGGGCCCTACGCCGCCGCGAAGGCGGCAATGAACAACCTCACCGAAACGCTGGCGCTCGAGCTGGCGCCAAACATTCGGGTCAACACGGTGGCCCCCGGCCCGGTCGCGACGGAAGCGTTTGCGGAAGTGCTGAACACGTCGGGTCAGCTTGACGCCATCGCCAGCACGATTCCACTCGGTCGCATGGGCACCCCCGACGACATCGCCAGCGCGGTGCTGTACCTGGCCTCCGACGCTGCATCGTGGGTCACTGGTCAGCTCATTCTCGTGGCGGGTGGGCGCACCCACCGCACCCACAGTTACCAGCCGCGAACTGACTGACGTTCGTTCGCTGCGGCCGGGCAGAAAGTTCTACCGGATAGCGATGGACCGCGGGGCTTCCCCGTTTGGCCCATACTGCTACTGATGGCTCAGCGAACCCAACCCACCACGAAGCGACTCGGTCGGCCGCCGGCAACCGATTCAGCCGACACTCGCCGTCGTATTCTGGACATTGCCCGCGCCTCCTTTGCGGCAGGGGGGTATGACGGTTCGACGAACCGCGACCTGGCTGCCGAGGTTGGTCTGACTGCTGGTGCGCTCTATCACTACTTCGGCTCGAAGCTGGATCTGTACCTCGCTGTGCACGAGGATCTGCAGCAACGCGTGTACGGGCAGTTCAACGAAGCAACAGATGTCGCCTCTGGGTTCCTTGGCAAGTTCGAAGCGATTCTCGATACCGCGCACGCGCTGAACAAAGAGGACCCGACGATGGCTGCCTTCCTCGGCGTTGTCCGCACCGACATGCGCCGCCATCCCGAGATCCAGGCACAACTCGGCGAACACTCCAACCGCCGCGACGACTTCTTCGTCCGGCTGGTCGATGCCGGTGTCACCAGCGGAGAGATCAGTAAGAAGAACCGTGCGTTCATGAACGAGTTCGTGGCGATGATCCTCATCGGGCTCACCGACGGCGTGTCCGATGATGCCAAGCGTCACGAACGAGCAATCACCGCAATCAAGTTGGCGATGCGCGGCCAGCTGATCACGCCGGCCTCCAACTGACGCCGGATAATTGAACGCGTGGTAGATTCCGACCCCGTGTGAGGCCGTGCGACGTTGTACGGTCGCCCACGTTCAACGAGAAGGGGGTTCTCATGGGAGTACTTGATGGGCGCGTTGCGTGCATCACGGGCGGTACGCGGGGTATCGGTCTGGGCATTGCCAAGGCGTTTCTTGCCGAGGGCGCACTCGTAGTGGTCAATGGTCGCGACGCCAGCAAGGCCGACCGCACGTTGGCCGAACTCAACGCCGGCGATCGTGTGCACTACATCGCGGGCGACGTGAAGCAGCGAGAGTCTTGCGAGGCCATCATCGATGGCACGGTGGCCCACTTCGGTCGCATCGACATCCTGGTTGCCAATGCCGGTGGTGCGTCGGGGCATGCCCCAATCGTCGATCTCACCGACGAGGCCATGCAGGACTCCCTGGTGTGGAACTTTTGGCACACGTTCTGGACCATGCGACGGGCGTTCCACTACATGATTCCGCAGCAGTCCGGTCGGGTGATGTGCGTCAGCTCGCTGGAGGGCAAGGTTGGCAAGCCGGGCATCTCCATCTACGTCGCGGCCAAGCACGCCATCAACGGGCTCACCAAGTCGGCGGCTCACGAAGTCGGCACCATGGGCATCACGGTCAACGCACTGTGCCCAGGCGCTATCGAGACCGACATCATGAAAACTGAAGGCCCACCGGCAGCAGCCTCGATGGGCATGGACTACGAAGGCCTGCTCGACATGTTCGCCCAGGAGTCCTCGATCAAGCGGCTCAACGACGTCGAAGACGTCGCTGCGGTTGCCACCTTGCTTGCCTCCGACGCAGGCGCCGGTATCACCGGATCACTCATCTCCATCGACGGCGGCACGGCTCCCTACTGAGCCGGCAGGGACGAAAGGAAACTCCCATGGGAAAGCTCGACGGCAAGGTCGCCTGCATTACAGGTGGCACCCGCAGCATCGGTCGTGCAATGGCCGATGCGTTCATCGCAGAGGGCGCGAAGGTTGTTGTCAACGGTCGCGATGCGGCAAAGGGTCAGCAGTGCATCGCGGAGATGGGCGGCGGCGACAACGTCGCGTTCTTCGCCGGTGACGCTTCGAAGCAAGCGACGGTGGAAGGCCTCATCGACTTCACGATTGCGAAGTTCGGCAAGCTCGACATCTGTTGCCTGAACTCGGGTGGCGTGTTGAACACCGCGCCGGTCGCGCAGATGACCGATGAGGAGTGGACGCTGGAGGTCGACTGGAACCTCAACCATGTCTTTTGGGGTATGCGCCGCGCGCTGCAACACATGATCCCGCGCGAGTCCGGCCGCATCATCGTCACTTCCTCTGTGGAGGGAAAGCTGGGCAAGCCAGGCATCCCCGGTTACGCAGCCACCAAGCACGCGGTCAACGGCCTGGTCAAGGCAGCAGCGCGCGAGGTTGGCACGCTTGGCATCACCGTCAACGCAATCCTTCCCGGCCTGATCGAGACCGACATCGTCCGTGCCACCGGCCCGGACTCTGCGGTTGCGATGGGGCTCGATGGTTACGACGCGCTGATCACCATGTTCAGCTCGGAGTCCGCGATCAAGCGACCGAACAGGGTTGAAGAAGTCGCCGCCGTCGCCGTCCTGATGGCCTCCGACGCGGCCAAGAACATGACCGGTTGCATGTTCCCCGTCGACGGCGGGACCATGCCGTACTAAGAACATGTCCCACTCGCATCTCGCGCATGCAAACGATGTCGAGCCGTCGGTAGGGCATCGCGTCCTACGCGAAGGTTGTCCGCTGCACGTGGAGGAGGGCCACGCTCCGCCGTTCTTCGTCGTCAGCCGGCACGCCGATGTGCTGGATGTGCTGACGCGGCCGAAGGAGTGGCGCAACGGTTTCGGGGTGGGAGTGAACGCGCAACCGGGCGGAGTGCTCGGCACCACCGACGACCCCGATCATCGACGACAGCGACGGGTGCTACAGGATGCCTTCCGCCCGGTGTCGATCGAGCGACTCGACCACGAGATTCGCGAAGTGGGCAACGAGTTGTGGAGCCGATCGTTTGGCGAGGACGGGGAGGGCGACTTTGTTCGTCTCTTCGCGTTTCCGTTTCCGGCCGTGGTGATCGCGTTGCTGCTCGGCGTCCCCCGTGACCGGCGCGACGACTTCGGCCGTTGGTCCGACGCCATCGTCAATTCGCTCGGCGGGGCGGACCCAGCGCTTGCGGAGGACGCCAACCGACAGATTTTCGCGTTGGTCGATGAGCTGGTCGCGGTGCGCATCGCGCTCCACGAACAGGGCGCGGCGCTGCCCGACGATGTGATTTCGGTGATGACCCTCGCCGAGCTTGAGGGAACGCTCACCCATCACGAGGTGCGCAGGCTGTGCCAGCAGTTGCTGGTTGCGGGCCATGAGACAACGGCCAGTCTGATTGCGCTGATGCTGTACCGGCTGATCGAACAGCCCGAGCTGATGGCGCAGCTGCGCGAACACCCGGAGCTGATACCGGCCGCTGTCGAGGAGTTCCTTCGCTTCGACTCGCCGGTGCAGGGGCTATTCCGAGTCAACCAGGAGCCGAGTGTCGTGTGCGGTGAGGAACTTCCCGCTCAGTCGCGCGTCATGGCGTTGTTCGCGTCGGCGAATCGCGATGAGGCGATGTGGAGCGATGCCGACGAGATTCGGCTCGATCGGTTCCGCACAGGCGTCAAGTCGCACCTGGCGTTCGGTTGGGGTGTGCACCATTGCATCGGTGCCTCACTGGCCCGCAACGAAGGCAGCCTCGCCCTGCAGTGGATCGTCGAGCGTTTCGAGACGGTGGAGCGAATTGGAGAGGTGGCGGTGAACGAACCGTTCATCCTGCGCGGCCTCACCACGCTCCCGATTCGTTGGACTGTTCGGCAATAATTGATCAGCTGATTGGTTCCGTGTCGATCGGAGAGCCGCCGACGCTCTACGGTGCACGCATGGCCGAGCACCCCGAGAACTACGAAGACGTCACCGTGTACGGACTGGACGACGACGTCGAGCTGGAAATGTTGCTGCTGCAGAACGAGTGCACGTTCATCTGGTCGAACAAGGAGGGCTGGCCGGTCGGTGTGATCATGTCGTACGTGTACCGCGAAGGGAAGTTCTGGCTGACAGCCACCAGCCAGCGGGCGCGGATCAGCGCGGTGCGTCGCGACCCCCGGGTGTGCATCGTGGTCACCTCCACCGGCGCCAAGATGGCCCGCAACAAGACGGTCACCTACAAGGGCACCTGCACGGTACGCGACGATCAAGCCACCAAAGACTGGTTCTATCCTGCGCTGGCGGCAGTGGTGCAGCCCGGCGAGCCGGAGCGCCAGGGGATCTTCGCCAAGTTCCTGGACTCGCCGCGTCGCGTCATCCTTGAGGTCGAGCCCACCCAGCGCATTGGTTACGACGGCGGCAAGATGGGGAAGGCCACCGCCGAATGGATGGCACAACAGAAGGCTTCCGAGCAGGAAGCAGCTGACGCGTCATGACGGACAGGCTGGGGCTCACCGCCGACGAAGTGCTCACCACGACGCGCAGCGTTCGCAAGCGCCTCGACCTCACCCGTCCGGTGCCGCGCGAAGTACTGATCGAGTGCATCGACATCGCCCATCAGTCGCCCACCGGGTCGAACTCGCAACGGTGGCGGTGGATGATCATCGAAGACGCAGACAAGCGCCGCGCCATCGCCGACATCTACCGCAAAAACTTCGAGGCCGCCTATGCCGGCGCTCCGGCGCCACGGCCTGGGTCGCAAGCCGACAGGGTCAACCAGTCGGCGCGGCACCTCGCCGAGCACCTCCATGAAGTGCCCGTGTTGGTGATTCCGCTGTTGGCCGACCGTATGGATGAAGGTACGCCCTCATGGCGCCAGGCGTCGCGTTGGGGCGGCATCTTGCCAGCGGTGTGGAGCTTCATGCTCGCCCTTCGCGAGCGGGGCCTGGGCTCCGCATGGACGTCGTTGCATCTGCAGAACGAGCGCGACGTTGCGGAGTTACTTGGCATCCCCTACGAGTCGTACAGCCAGGCCGGGTTGTTCCCGGTGGCGTACACAATTGGAACCGACTTCAAGCTGGCCAAGCGGCCGCCGGCCGAGGAGTTCATTCGTTGGAACGAGTGGTCGTGATCAGCGCGCGCGGCGGCCTGAAAAGTAGTGTTGAGCAATCACCAAGGGGGCCCCGTGCATGTGGGCTCGCGATATGCGGGGGTAAGGATCGTGACCGAGACTGATACGTGGCAGACGCCATTTCTCCAAGGTTTGATGGCGCCGGTTTTCGATGAGCGCGACGACCGTGATCTTGAGGTGGTCGGGCAGATACCGGCGGCGCTGCGCGGCATGTTTGTTCGCACCGGGCCGAACCAGCAGTTCGCCCCGCTGGGCGCCTATCACCCGTTTGATGGTGACGGCATGTTGCACGCGGTGTACCTGGAGGACGGCAAGGCGCGATATCGAAACCGCTGGGTGGAATCGAAGGGTCTCTTGGCCGAGCGTGCCCGTGGGCATGCGTGCTACGGCGGCATGAGCAATTTCCGCTTCCCCGAGCCCGACGTGCTGGAGGAGGGCGGGATGATGAAGAACACCGCCAACACGGCAACCACGCGCCACGCTGGCCGCTACTTCACACTCCTCGAGTCCGGCGCACCCACCGAGTTCGACCGCGACCTCAACACCCTCGGTGAGTACGACTTCGGGGGCCGCCTACAAGGCTCGATGACGGCTCACCCCAAGATCGATCCGGTCACCGGCGACATGCTGTTCTTCGGCTACAGCCCGATGGCGCCCTACCTGCGTTACTCCGAGGTGAATGCTGCCGGCGAGCTGGTGAACAGCACCGTCATCGATATCCCGGCGCCTGTCATGATCCACGACTTCGTCATCACCGCGAACTACGCGATTTTCCTCGATGCGCCTGCCGTGTTCGATGTCGATCGCTTGTTGAACGGCGGCGAGCCGATGAGCTGGTTGCCAGACAACGGCACGCGAATCGGAATCATCCCACGCGGTGGTTCCGGCGGCGATGTCCGTTGGTTCGAGGTGGACAACTGCTACGTCGTGCACTTCTTCAACGCGTGGGAATCCGGCAACACGATCGAGATTCGGGCACCGCGCATGTCCGACATGCCGGGCGGGTTCAACTTCGAGAACCCTGGCGCTGCGCGTGAGCCAATGCCATGGCGGTGGGTGATCGACCTCACCACCGGCAAGGTCACCGACGGGCAGACCGACGACGTTGCCAGCGAGTTTCCCCGCGTCAACGAGCAGCTCACCGGCTTGCCCACCCGCTATGGCTATGCCTGCCCGCAACGGACATGGGACTTCGAGTTCGACTTCGAAGGAGTGGTGAAGTACGACTTCGAAACCGGTGGCTCGCAAGCCCACTACTACGGCGACAGCGAAGTCAGCGGGGAGCACGCGTTCGTACCGGACCCCGACGGCACGGCCGAAGACGATGGTTGGTTGATGAGCTTCGTCAGCGATCGCGCCACCGAACAGTCGGAGCTAGTGATTCTCGACGCCCGCGACATCGAGGCGGAGCCGGTTGCGCGAGTGAAGATGGCCGCCCGCGTACCGATCGGCTTTCACGCCAACTGGTTCGCCGACTGACAATCAGCGATATGTGAGGTCCACTTCGAGGTGTTCTAGGCCGCGCAGGATGAAGCTGCGGCCGTAACGCAGCGACGCCTTGTCGACCACCGAGATCGTGTCGATGTGCGCAGCCAGGGTGCGGAGTGCGACGACCGCTTCCAGGCGAGCGAGCGCGGCCCCGAGGCAGAAGTGGATGCCGTGGCCGAAGGCGATGTGGCTGTTGAGGCCAGGGCGATCCGGCCAGAACGCCTCGGGGTCGGCGAACAAACGGTCGTCGTGATCAGCCGAGCCGTACATCACCCACACGACCGAACCGGTCGGGATCGGCGTGCCGGCGACTTCGGTGTCGGCGGTGACGATGCGGAACAGCCCCTGGTTGGGGCTGGCCCAGCGCAGGCCTTCCTCCACCACGATGCTCGCGCGTGACGGGTCGGCCTTGAGCCGTTCCCACTCCTGCGGGTGTTCGGCGAGCTGCACCATCAGATCGGCGAGCAGACTGGCAGTGGTCTCGCTGCCGGCCACCTGGATCTGGCGGATGATCGAGAGCATCTCCGCCATCGTCAACGACCCACCCTCGGCGCCATCGCTTGCGGGAAGCTGCGCGTTGAGAAGATCGGTCAGGAAGTCGTCGCCCGGCTCCTCGCGTCGTCGGTCGAGCTCGCTGGCGAAGTAGTGCTGCTGTTCCACGATGTCGCTCTCGGCGGCGATCCGTTCGTCGTCGGTGATGGTGCGGCCGATGGCCGCGACCGATGAGTCGGCCCAACGTTTGAAGTCGCGCTGACGGGTGTCGGGCACCTCCAGAATGGTGGCGACGGCGCGCACCGGCACGGGGACCGCGAACTTCGCCATGAAGTCGATGCGCGGGGCCCGGTCGAACTTCGCGACCAGGTCGCTACAGATCGCCTGGATCTCGGGCTCGAGCAAGTTGACGCGCTTTGGTGTGAACGCCATCGAAACGAGCTTGCGATAGCGGGTGTGCGACGGCGGATCCTCGGTGAGCATGGTGGACACATTGGGCCACCCCTTCGAGTAGACCTCCCTCAAGCGGGCGGTCAGCTCGGGCGATGGCCGCGCGGCCGGCGTGCCGAAACGTGACGAGAACGTCGTGGTGTCGTGCACGATCTTCTTGACGTCTTCGTAGCGCGAGACGGCGAAGACCCGTTCACCGGGCCGCCCGAACGGTGCCCCGTCGAGCTCGAGGACGGGGGCGCGATCACGCATCGCTCGATAACTCGGGTAGGGGCATTGCGTGACGGCGTCGTCAGTGGCGTCGAACGTGGGCGGGGCGATCGTCTCGTCGCTCACTTGGCAACCCACTGGTCGAGCAGAGCGTGGAAGTGGCGAAGCTTGGTCTCCTGGTAGTCGGCGAAGGTCACGCCCGGCTTGATCATCGCCTCTAGCCCCAGCTGTACCTGCGGCACGTTGTAGACGTCTTGGTTGAAGACCCGCCCCAGCATCCCAAGCTCGGTGGCGTCGGTCCAGTCGTCGTCTTCGCCGAGCCAGTGGATGGGGGCTGCCGGGGGCCGCTCGTTGCCGGGGAATGGGGACAAGAACATGCACTCCATGATCGAACGTCGGTGGTCGTTGCCGAACGGCCGGAAGCGGTACACGATTCGGTTGTACGACGCCCACGGGTGAAAGTTCGGGAACACCGTGTAATAGATGCTTTCGGTCAGCTCCGCGTCGCACAGCTCATCGGCGCGGTCGCCGATCGCGGGACGCAACGCGGCGCGTGCTGCGTCGGCTGCCATGTGACGGGCGGTTTCACCCGGTGGCACGATTTGGCGTGGTGCCTCGTCGAGGTTGCGGTCAGTCATCGCATCGAAGATGTCTTGCTCGGTGGGCACCCAGTTGATGTGCGGGCTGGGAACGCCGTTCGGAGTGATTGCTCGGCTGAAGTTGCCGAAGACGTCGTACTGCGTGATGGCATCACCGAGGCTGGGCAGCAGCTGCGGGTGGGTGGCAACCACGTGGTACGCCTCCATGAACGCCTCCTGGGCGACTTTCCAGTTGCAGTTCATCACCTTGGCGACGTGGGCCTCCTTGTAGCGGTGGGCCAGTGGCCAACGCTCGAAGTGGTGGCTGAGATCGCCGAGATGAGATTCCAGCGACTCGCAGTTCGGGTCCAGGTTGATGAAAATGAAGCCGCCCCATGTGCCGACGTTCGCTTCCGGCAACGACCACTCGTCCTCAACCAGCCGTGGGAAGTCCCACTGGCACGGAACCTGCTTGAGGCAACCGTTCAGTTCCCACGCGAACCCGTGGAATGCGCAACGGATCTCGGTGTCGCGTCCGGCGGTTTCCTTGAGCCGCCGCCCGCGGTGCGGGCACACGTTGTGAAACGCCTTGATCTCGTCTGGCGCTGCCCTCGTGACAAGGATCGAGCGCCCGACGATGTCGTACGTGATGTGGTCGCCGACTTCGGGGATGTCTTCCTCGCGGCAGGCCATCTGCCACACCTTGGTCCACAGTTTGTCCACCTCCAGCCGATGGAACTCCGCACTCGTGTAGCGATCCACCGACACGTCGGCTTCGCTGGGTGCCATGGGAGAGAACCAACGCAGCACCTCGGGCACCTCGTGGCTGTCGCTGTCGAGCAGTTGCTGATAGGTCAGCGACGGGGCGCGTCGGTAGTCGATGCTCACTGTGTGTTCCCTTCTTCGCCCGAACCCGTCGAGCTGCTTTCCGTGACGCGGAATCTCGGTAACACGGCCAGTCGTGGCGGCAGCTGTGGCCCGGCCAGCCATCCGCACAGGTGTGGGTCAGCGTGACGAAGCTCGCCGTGTACCCACGTGCCGTCGGCGGTGAACGTGCCGACGGAGCCGTCACGTGCTGTCACATCAACGCATCCGTCCTCGCGCACGTCGTAGAGGGCCCCACTCAGTGCATGCCGGCGTTGGCGCATTTCTCTTCCCCCGTGGTCGCGTGTGTTCGACACGATCGCAGGCGACGCGGTGTGAGGACAGGGCCGAAAGTCCCATAATTGATCGGATGATCAATTGCTGGGTCGGGACGCCCGCAGTTGGGGAGTCAGCCGTTCAGTGTTTGCGGCGTGACGCGATGGTTGGCGATCATCGGGCCACCAACCCAGCCACACAGCTGGGGGTCGCACTCGCGCAGCTCGCCAGAGATCCAATGGCCGTCGGTGCCAAAGAGGCCGACGCGGTCGCCCAGTGTGACGCGGATGTTGCCCTCGCCGTCCTGCTCGTGCAAGGCCCCTGTGAAGGGGTGGATGATGCCGTTCATGAACGCGTCCCAACGCTGACAGGGGTGTCAGTGGTGTCGCTGACCCACCTACCCAACAGATCGTGCAGCCACCGAATCTTCGACTCCTGGTAGTTCGAGAACGTCGCGCCCGGCTTGCGGGTTGTCTCCAAACCCTTCTGCACTTTGGCCATGTTGAACACGTCCTGCTCGAACACTTTGGCCAGCATTCCCAGCTCTGGGGCGGTGGACCACGCGTCGTTGACGCCGAGCCGGCGTTCCTTGGCGGGTGGCGGCCGTTCGCCCTTGAACGGCGAGAGGAAGAAGCACTCCATGATCGATGACCGATGATCGTCGCCGTTGGGGCGGAACCGATAGGTGATGCGGTTGAAGGCACCCCACGGATGGAAGTTGGGGAAGACCGTGTAGTCGATGGAGTCCATCATTTCCGAGTCGCTCATCTGATCGACCCGGTCGCCGGCAATGGAGCGCCACCGCTCGCGAGACATGTCGGCGAGCACCGCTCGAGCCGTCTGTCCCTCGGCGAGCGTGACCGGCGCATCCTGGTCGACGCGTACGTCGAGCATGCCGCGCAACATGTCCTGCTCGGAGGTTTCGCTACCGAGCAGTGGGCTGGGTGTGCCGCCGGCGGTGATGACGCGCGAGCAGTGATCCCAGACATCGACCTGGCTGTTGACATCGCCGAGGTAGCTCAGGATCTGCGGGTGCGTCGCGTTGACGTGGTACGCCTCGCAGAACGCCTCCTGTGCAATCTTCCAGTTGGCGTTGATGATGCGCGAGACGTGGGCTTCGACGAAGCGGTTCTCCAGGTCCCACACTTCGAACTGTTCGATGATCTCGCCGAGGTGTTCCTCCAGCGGTGCCGCGTTGGGGTCGGGGTTGATGAACACGAACCCGGCCCACGTGCCGACGCTGCACTCGGGCAACGTGAAGTCTTCGGGTCGCTGGTCGACGTGCGGGAAGTCCCACGCCGCCGGAACATCCGAGAGCGTGCCATCGAGCTTCCATGCGAATCCGTGGAACGGGCAGCGCAGTTCAGAACAGTGACCGTCGTACTCCTTGAGTTGGCGGCCGCGGTGCAGGCATGCGTTTGGGTACGCCTTGATGGATTGGTCCGCCTGACGGAGGACTACGTAGGAGAGCTCGGCGATCTCGTAGACGATGTAGTCGCCAGGTTGTGGAATGTGTTCCGAACGGCAGGCGAACTGCCACACCCGTGACCACAGCTGGTCAACTTCACGTCGGTGCCAGTCGCGGCTGGTGTACCGCTCGATCGGCACGTCGGCGCTGCCCAGGTACCGAGGCGATTGCAACCGCAGTACATCGGGAACTGGATGCGTGTCGGCGTCGAGCAGATCTTGGAACGTGACACCGGGGGAGCGCGCTCCTGGGCCGGCCGTTGGCTGTTCGGTCGCTGTCATTCCCCCATTATTAATCACTTGGTGACTTTATGCCACTGTCGGACGTTCGAGGAGGCTCAGTCGAACGAGGCGTTGGGCACGTGCGTGGCGTCGTAGACGGGTGCGGTGGCGTCGATGCGGTGCTTGCGGCTGACTGCGCCGACCAGGCCGCCCTTGCCGAGCATGGCGCGCATGTCGTGGTAGTTGGGGTGGTTGAAGTGCGCGGCGAGCGCCTCCTCGGACTCCCACAATTCGTAAACCTGGATCAGGTCGGGCTGGCACGGGTCGGCGGCAAAGCAGTACACCAGGCAGCCAGGCTCGTCATCGCGAGTCGCTTTCTGGATCGGAGCGGACAGGGCAATCAGGGCTTCGCGGGTGGACGGGTCGGCAATGGTGATGGCGGCTTCGACGACAATCAGGCTCATAAAAATTCTCCGGTGAGTTACTTACGCTGGTGTCGGTAAGTGTGGCAGTGTTCGAACTCACTACTTCAAGCCGAGGAATGTCGCCATGCGCGCTGCGCTGATCACGGGTAAGGAAACCGTCGAGCTCCGGGAGTTTCCCAACCCGACTCCGGCGCCACGGGGTGTTGTCGTCGACATTGCGCTGTGCGGGATCTGTGGCACGGACGTTCACGCGTTCCAGTCGGGTCGGCCGTACAACCCGGCGATCTGCGGCCACGAGTGGTGCGGTGTCGTGTCGGCAATTGGTGGCGAGGTGACATCGCTGAGCGAGGGTGATCGCGTGGTGGTCGCAGCGGCCCCGGCGTGCGGTCGTTGTACCGCGTGCAACCGTGGCCAGGCCGCTCGTTGCGAGGTGGCCTTCCTCTCTGCACTGGGGCGCGACGAGCTGGCGCCGCCGCACGGTGGGTTCGCTCCTCGAATCGCTGTAGCCGCGAACCGTGTGGTGCGTACCAATCCGGGCTTGAGCGATGAAGCCGCGGCGCAGGTCGAGCCGGCCACCGTTGCGTTCCACGCCGTGCGCACCAGTGCGCTGCGGCTTGGCGACATCGCCGTCATCCAAGGTGGAGGGCCCATCGGTCTGGGCACGATGCAATGGGTTCGTGCCGCCGGTGCGGGCCTGGTCATCGTGGTGGAACCCAGCGCTCGCCGGCGGGAACTGGCACTCGCACTGGGTGCGCACCATGTCGTCGAACCCGGCCCTGATGCGAACCTGCTGATCAAAGAGCTCACACACGGCCTCGGCGCCGACATCGTCTACGAATGTGTCGGACGACCGTTTGCGGTGCAGTCGGCAGTGGACATGGCGCGCCGCGGGGGCGCGATGTGTCTCATCGGGCTCGCCGACGGCGACGCGCCAATCTCCCCCGGCGTGTGGCTGGTGAAGGAAATCTCTGTCACCTCGTCGCTCGCCTACCTCCACGAGGAGTTCGAGATGGCGATGGGCATGATCGCCGACGGACGCGTGGCAGTGGAGCCGTTGCACAGCTCCACCGTCGGCCTCGCCGACTTTGCTGCGGCACTGTCCGACCTTGCCAGTGGCACCAGCGACCAGACAAAGGTACTCGTCAACCCGAACTGGTGAGTACTCGCCAGAAGTTCAACAAGGAGCAGACAATGGGTATCGCCCACGATTTGTACGACATGACAGGCAAGACCGCCGTGATCACCGGTGCAGGCCGCGGGATCGGCGAGGGCATCGCCACCGTGCTCGCCGATGCCGGTGCTGCGGTGGTGTGCGCTGCTCGTCGAACGAACGAAGTCGAGCGTGTGGTCGCGGAAATCCGTGCCGCCGGTGGCCGGGCCCTCGCAGTGACCACCGACGTCACCGACAACGAGGCAGTCGCGGCGTTGGCGCAGGCCGCCGTCGACGAGTTCGGTTCGCTCGATACATGGGTGAACAACGCGGGCGGCTCGCCGGTACGCACCCCGCTCACGCAGCTGGACCCGGCCGAGTGGAAGCACACGATGGACCTCAACCTGACCGCTGTCTACAACTGCACGCTGGCTGCGGTGCGACACATGATGGCCGACAATCGGGGCGGGTCCATCATCAACATCACCTCGATGGCGTCCTTCGTGGGCACGCCCGGCAGCGGGCACTATGCCGCCGCCAAGCGGGCGGTCAACTCCCTGACCGAAACGTTCGCACTCGAACTGGCGCCCCTCATCCGGGTCAACGGCATCGCGCCTGGGGCTGTCCCCACCGAGATCATGATGAAGGCGCTGGGCGTCGACGAGGAGAGCGTGCTTCGCTTTGCAAACCGGATCCCGCTCGGCAGGCTCGGCACTCCCATCGACCTTGGCGCCGCAGCGCTGTTCCTGGCATCCGACGCGTCGGCGTGGATCACCGGCCAGACCCTCTCCGTTGCCGGTGGCCGCTGACTCCGCAGGATGCGGACACGCGGCATCTCTGATAAACAATCACTTGGTTAGTTTCCGCGCGATCGCGAGATTGGTGTGGACGTAACCGTCGTCGAAGGGGAAGGCACCTGGGGGTGTGGTGACATGGCACTGTTAGAAGCACGTGGGTTGACCGTCAGCTATGGCGGTGTGCACGCCAACGACTCGATCAACCTCGACTGTCACGATGGGATGTTGGTGGGGCTGATCGGCCCCAACGGCGCCGGGAAGACAACCTTCATCGATGCGATCACCGGCTTCACGCCGATCAATCAGGGAACCGTCACGTTCGATGGTGTGGACCTGGTGGGGAAGGGCCCCGACAAGCGCTCCATCATGGGTCTCACCAGGACGTTTCAATCACTCGAACTGTTCGAAGATCTCAGCGTGCGCGACAACCTGCTGGCGGCGGCGGAGCGGCCGAAGTGGTACTCGCTGGTGTCGGATGTTGTCATGCCTCGTCGCCATGAACGCAAGTACCACGAACAGGTCGAATGGGCGCTCGACGTCATGCGCGTCGGGTACCTGGCCGACGTGATGCCCAGTGATCTCAGCCACGGTCAGCGCAAGCTGGTCAGCGTGGCCCGTGCGCTGGCCGCACGCCCGCGGCTAATCCTGCTCGACGAGCCTGCCGCTGGGCTCGACACGGCTGAGAGCACGCTGCTGGGCAAGCATCTTCGCGAGTGCCTCGCGCACAACATGGGCATGTTCCTCATTGACCACGACATGGGGCTGGTGCTCAACGTGTGCGACTACATCTATGTGCTGGACTTCGGCCGGATCATCGCGGAAGGTTCGCCCGCAGAAGTGCGGGCCAACCCGGCGGTGATTGCCGCGTACCTCGGAGAATCCGGTGCAGACATTCAGCAGTCCGCGGCAACCGATCACGCACAGGCACACCAGTGACCGAGTGGTTGATCAATGTCCAGGGCCTGCATGCGGGCTACGGGGGCATTCCGGTAGTGCGCGACCTCAACCTCACCGTCGGGCCCGGGGAGGTTGTTGCGTTGCTCGGTCCCAATGGCGCCGGTAAGACCACCACGCTGCTCACGCTGTCGGGCCTGCTCGCCCCATTGGGAGGAACGGTGGAGGTGCTTGGCGAAGTGGTCGATGGCACTCGGCCTCATCGCATCTCGCGGCGGGGGCTGGCGCATGTTCCCGAAGACCGTTCGCTGTTCTTCGACCTCACGGTTGACGAGAACATTCGCCTTGGGCTCACTGGCAACAGAGCCTCGCGTCGCGCGGCTCACGACCGAGCGATGGAGTTGCTGCCGGCACTCAAGCCGTTGGGCCACCGCGCGGCAGGGCTGTTGTCAGGTGGCGAGCAACAGATGCTGGCCGTCGCTCGCGCACTGGTCTCGGAACCGAAGTGTCTGCTGGTTGATGAGATGAGCCTGGGCCTGGCGCCCATCATCGTTGAACGGTTGCTGCCCATCGTTCGCAACATCGCCGACCAGACCGGCTGCGGCGTCTTGATCGTCGAGCAACACGTGCACATGGCGCTACAGGTGGCGGATCGCGGCTACGTCTTGAACCACGGCGAAGTGAAGCTGGAAGGAACCGCCGCTGAGCTTTCCGCCAATCGCAGCGTGTTGGAGGCGAGCTACCTCGGCGAGGACGTGCACTGATGGGGGACCCCATCGTGCGCGACGGCAGCCCTTTCGTCGCTGATCTTCTTGCTGGCAGCATGGCGCTGGTCACCGGCGGCGGAACAGGGCTGGGTCGGGCAATCGCGCTCGGCCTGTCAGCAGCGGGGGCGAATGTCGTCATCGCTGCCCGGCGCGAGGAGGTGCTTCGCGTCACCGCCGCCGAGATCACCGCAATCACCGGCAACCCTGTGGCGATCGACCTTGTGGATATCCGCGACCGGGCGACCATCGAGGCCCTGAGCCAGCGCCACCAGATCGACATCCTGGTCAACAACGCGGGCGGGCAGTTTCCGCAGAAGGCACGAGACTTCAGCCCACGCGGTTGGAACAGTGTCATCGACCTCAACCTCAACGGCACGTGGGCGATGACGCAGGTCTTCGGCAACCAAATGCTGGAAGGCGGCGGTGGCAGCATCGTGCAGATCGTCGCCATCGTCGGTCGCGGCATCCCGGGCATCGCCCATAGCGCCGCAGCACGGGCCGGCGTGATCGAGCTGACCAAGACGCTGGCCTTCGAGTGGGGGCCGAAGGTACGCGTCAACTGTGTCGCGCCGGGCGCTTTTCGAACTGACGGGTGGGAGGCCACCTACGACGCCGAAGTGGGAAGCGACATGTCAGGGGTGCCATTGCCGTACCCCGGCCGCCCCGCCGACATCGCGAACGCAACGGTCTTTCTGGCGTCGCGCGCTGCCGCGTACATCACCGGCGAGTGCCTCTATGTCGATGGCGGCCACGCACTGCAGGGCCCGATCAGCGCGCTGCCCCCCGACGGCTACCCCGAAAGACTATCCAGTGAACGACTATCCAGTGAACGACTGTCCAGTGAACGACTATCCCCTGAAGGATCCAGAACATGAGCGCATATTTGATTGCCAACTACGACGTCGTTGACCGCGACATGTACCGGGCCTACCAGAAGCAGTCGATGCCGATCATGGCTGGCGGCGGCAAGCTGCTGGTGCTTGACGGCGCGTCGGTGTGCAAGGAAGGTACGTCGGGAGCCCAGACGGTGGTGATCGAGTACCCGACGAAGGAAGCTGCGCTGGCCGCGTACGAGTCGGATGAATATCAGGCGGTCGTGGGGATTCGGCTCTCGGCGACAGCGAACGGGCGCAACGTCATCGTCGACGGGTTTGTGATGCCGTCGTAGTGATGCCGTCGTAGTGATGCGGTCAACCTGAGGGCTGGTCCCACTCGATGTCGAGGCGGGTGAGGGCGCGCAGCACGAAACCCGGTTCATGGGCGAAGTCGTTGCTGTCGGCCAGGCGCAGGCCCGGAAGCCGGTCGAGCACGCTGGTCAACGCCATTCGTTGTTCCAGGCGCGACAACCCTTCGCCCGGGCAGTGGTGTTCGCCCAACGAGAACGCCATGTGCCGGCGTGTGTTCGCGCGTTGCAGGTTGACGTGTTCCGGATCGGGAAACATGGCAGCGTCCCGGTTGGCGGCCGCGTAGCGGATGTGCACCGTCGAGCCAGCGGGCAGTGCCACCCCAGCCAGTTCGGTGTCGCGGGCAACGCGTCGGTAGAGGCCTTGAGTGGGCGACTCAAGCCGCAACGCTTCCTCGACGAACGGCTCGACCAGAGATCGGTCACCGAGCACTTGCTCGTAAAGACCGGGCTCGCGCAACAGAATCCATAGCGCCGACGTCAGCGCGAAGGTGGTGGTCTCGTTGCCGCCGATGTAGAGGTGGTCGATGATCGAGACGATCTCCGGATCGGTGAGCGGTCGCTCGTCGCCGTATCTGGCAACGGTCAGCGACGTCAGGATGTCGTCTGCTGGGTCGGCGCGCTTCTCATCGATCCACTCTTGGATGTACGCCTGGAATTCGACGACCTGCTCGGCGACCCACACTTCCTGTGCCTCGGTGAGCGCACCGGAGAACGGCAGCACCCAGGCCGATGACCATGCCTTCAGCCGGTCGATGTCGGATACCGGAAAGCCGAGAATCGTGGTGATCATGCGCACGGGTAGCGGCAGCGCAAAAGCCTGCATGTAGTCCGCCTTCCCACCGCCTCCGCGAACCATCTCGTCGAGCAGGTCGTCGATGACGCCCTGAATCCGAGAGCGGTAGCGCTCGGCGCCCGCGAGATCGAAGAACCGATCGACCAGCGCTCGATAGTGGCGATGTTCTGGTGGGTTCACACCGAGGGG
>JAYVVY010000185.1:0-9617 GCA_043786575.1 Ilumatobacteraceae bacterium | reverse complement strand
TCGAAAGTCGTCCGCGGAGTACAGCGGCGCGGCCTGCGCGCCAAGGGTCTCATCACCCTCCGTGCCAAGAGTGCCCTTGGGCAGTTCCGTCTCGTCGATCGCCACGCAGGAGGTATCGGCTCACACGCCCAGTTCTTGAGCGAACGCGAACAACACTGATCGTGAGTCAGTCCTCGGACGGTGCCTCTGCAGCCCGTCGTTGCAGTTCGTTGACCACGCTGGCGTCGGCGAGCGTTGTGGTGTCGCCAAGATTGCGCCCCTCGGCCACATCGCGAAGCAGGCGACGCATGATCTTCCCACTGCGGGTCTTGGGAAGATCCTGGGTGAAGAAGATGGCCTTTGGCTTGGCAATCGCGCCGATCTCGTGCGCCACGTGGTTGCGCAGCACTTCAACCGGCACTTCCAGCCCCGTTCGCAGCGTGACGTAGGCGATAATCGCCTGTCCCGTGGTGGCGTCATTAGCCCCCACCACGGCAGCTTCAGCCACGGATGGGTGGCTGACCAACGCACTCTCCACTTCAGCGGTACTGATGCGGTGGCCCGACACGTTCATCACATCGTCGACGCGACCCAGCAGCCAGAGGTACCCCTGCTCGTCCAGCTTGCAGCCATCGCCGGCGAAGTAGCGGCCTTGAAAACGGCTCCAGTAGGTGTCCTGATAGCGCTCTGGGTCGCCCCAGATGCCGCGCAGCATGCCTGGCCATGGCTGCGTGAGCGTCAGGTAGCCACCGCCATGGGTCACGAGCTTCGCGTCGTCGTCGACTACTTCGGCGCCCACACCGGGTAGTGGGAACGTGGCCGAACCCGGCTTGGTGGTGGTGCAGCCTGGCAGCGGGCTGATCATGATGCCGCCGGTCTCGGTCTGCCACCAGGTGTCGACGATCGGGCAGGTGCCGCCGCCGATGTGTTCCTGGTACCACATCCACGCTTCCGGGTTGATTGGTTCGCCCACGGAACCCAGCAGTTTCAGAGAGCTGAGGTCGTGCTTGGCCGGTTCCTGCGCACCCCACTTCATGAACGTACGGATGGCGGTGGGGGCGGTGTAGAACTTGGTCACGCCGTACTGCTCGATGATGGACCAGAAGCGGTCGTTGGCCGGGTAGTTCGGCACTCCCTCATACATCACCTGAGTGGCACCGTTGGCCAAGGGGCCATACACGATGTAGCTGTGCCCCGTAATCCAGCCAACGTCGGCGGTGCACCAGTACACATCGGTGTCCGCGTGGAGATCGAAGACGTACTTATGGGTGAACGCAACGTGAGCGAGGTACCCGCCCGTGGTGTGCATGATCCCCTTGGGCTTGCCAGTCGTCCCGCTCGTATACAGCAAGAACAGCAACTGCTCGCTGTCCATCGGCTCCGCCGGGCACACGGGGTCTGCCGCCGCCAGCAACTCGTGATACCAGTGGTCGCGGCCTTCGACCATCTCCACGTCGTTGCCACCACGACGGACAACAACCACGTGATCGATGGTGGGACAGCCGGCGATTGCCTCGTCGGCTGCGGTCTTGAGCGGGAAGACCTCGCCGCGGCGATAGCCACCGTCGGCAGTGATGAGCACTTTTGCCGCAGCGTCGTTGATGCGATCGGTGAGGCTCTGCGCGCTGAAGCCACCAAAGACGACACTGTGCGCGGCGCCGATACGGGCGCAGGCAAGCATGGCCACCGCCGCCTCGGGGATCATCGGGAGATAGATGTTGACCCGGTCACCCTTCTCGACGCCCAGCGACTTGAGCGAGTTGGCGAACTGCTGCACCTCAACGAGCAGGTCGCTGTAGGTGATGGTTCGTCGGTCGCCAGGCTCGCCCTCCCAATGGAACGCAACCTTGTCGCCGCGCCCAGCCAGCACGTGACGGTCGAGGCAGTTGAAACTGACGTTGAGCTGACCGCCGACAAACCACTTCGCGTAGGGCAGGTCCCACTCGCAAATGGTGTGCCACTCCTTGTCCCAGTGCAGGAGCTCGGCGGCCTGGTGAGCCCAGAAACCTTGATAGTCGGTGTTCGCCTCGTCGTAGAGCGAGGTATCGGCCACCAGTGCGTCTCGCTTGAAAGTCTCGGACGGCGCAAACATGCGCTGTTCGTCGAGTAGAGCGTCGATCGTGTCGTTTTCGTCGTTCACCTGTGAACCCCCGGGTGAAGGATACTCAGTCTCAACACGCGGCCCGAATTGCACACCCGCGCCTCACCCGGCCACCCTGAGGTGGCCGGGTAAGGAGCAGCGAGATCAGCTGTCGGTAGCGGTACGAGAGAGAACCATCACCACGGAACCGAGCCCGATCAGCAAGAAGCCCAGCAGCATGAGGTCACCGGACGCCTGGCCGTTTCCGGTAGTCGGCAACGCTCGCGGCGCCGTCGTGACGGGAGCCTCGCTCGCCACCTTCGAGGTGGTCGTTGGCCCCGCAGCGGCGACCTGAGTCGTCGGCGCGGCAGTCGTCGGGGCTGCAGTCGTCGGGGCTGCAGTCGTCGGCGCGGCAGTCGTCGGCGCCTCGGTGGGCGGCGTCGTCTCCGGCGGGTCGTACGTGTAGCACGCGAACCAATGGCTCAGAGCGGGCACATTTTCGCCGCCGTTCAACGGGGCCTGCATGTTCGCTACCGGTGGGTTGTAGACGTTGTAATTATTGCCGCCCTTGACTACGACGGCCTGGAACGTCACGCCAGCGGCAACTGCCGAGATGGTCACGTACCTGTCGTCGGTCACCGTCGCGGTGAAGAGCGACGTCACGTCGACGCCGGTGGTTGTGCTGCCGTCGTATTGGTCGGAGTCATCAAGGTTGACCTGCGCACAGGTGGTGGCATTGTCTCCTTCATAAAAGATGGGGTTACCTTCAGCCCCTGCAGTGCCGGAGAGTAGGCCGAAACCAGTCAGCACCACTCCAACACCGATGATTGCCGTTGCAACTTTCGAAATATGCATCCCATTCACTCCCGCTAGGTTCCTGAGGGTAAAACTACCCAATAACGCCCAGAGTGAAATAGGCCATTTGGCTCATTCGGGACTTCGTCAAGAACGGGCTTGAAATATCACTCTGGGCGAGTGGCGCTCCCAGTCGAAAGGCCCAGCAGGCTCTCAGATCTCGACGCGGGACCCGACTTCGAAGACCTTCTCATCAGGCAGGTTGAAGAACCGCACGGCACTGTCAGCACCGCGGTTCAGCCATACGAAGAGGTGTTCCGACAACGGGTTCATACCCGGTGCTTTACCAGCAATCACCGACTCGCGACCAATGAAGTACGTGACGTCGTCGGGATCGAATGTGAGGCCACGCACGTCTATTGCCGTCAATGCATCGGGCACGTTCGGTTCTTCCATGAACCCGAAGGTCAGCAGTACTTGGAAGACGCCTGGCTCCACCCTGGTGACGACCGCCCGGTTCTCGGCGTCGACGCGCGGTACATCGCTGGTTTCGACACTGACAATCAGGGTGGTCGTGTGGAGCACCTTGTTGTGAATGAGATTGTTGACCAGAGCAGGCGGTGCCATGCCCAGATCCTTGAACAGGAACACGCCGGTGCCGTTCACCTTCTTGGTGTCGGCGTGGCTATCGAGTACCTCACTGATCGGCCGCTCGCCGCGTTTGATTCGCGCCGCCACCAGTTGCCGGCCGCGCCGCCACGTGCTCATCTGCACCATCAGGAACGCAGCGACAGCGAGCGCAAACCAGCCGCCGTGCGGGATCTTGGGGACGTTGGCACCGAGAAACCCGAGCTCGACGACCAACAGCGGCGAACACACGAGATACGCCTTCCACCTGGGCCATCCCCACCGATCTGTCAGCACCCTGAAGAAGATGAGTGTCGTAATCGCCATCGTCATCGTCACCGCAATGCCGTAGGCGGCGGCAAGCGCAGCCGACGATCTGAACCCGATGACCAGGCCGACGCAGGCCACCATCAGCGCCCAGTTCACCAGCGGCACGTAGATCTGGCCGGAGTGCTGATGGGAGGTGTGGTCGATTCGAATACGCGGCAGGTAATCAAGCTGCACGGCCTGCTGGGTGAGGGAGAACACGCCGGATATGAGCGCTTGCGAGGCGATGATGGTTGCCATGGTGGCCAGGATGACCAGCGGCAGCTTCAGCGCCTCGGGGCCCATCAGGAAGAAGAACTTCTGGTCGACCAGCTGCGGGTTCTCCAACAAGAACGCGCCCTGTCCCCAGTAGTTCAGCACCAGCGCGGGCAGGACGAGCGTGTACCAGCCAACTGCAATCGGGCGGCGGCCGAAGTGCCCCATGTCTGCGTACAGGGCTTCGCCACCGGTGACCACCAGAAAGATTGCACCAAGGGAAAGGAATGCCCTCTTCGATTCGTGCTGGAAGAACCGTACGGTCCAGATGGGATTGATCGATTGAATGATCTCGGGCTGGTGGGCAATCCAGCGAATTCCAAGTACCGCCAGCACTGTGAACCAGACGACCATGATCGGCCCGAAGACCTTGCCCACTGCACCGGTGCCGCGCCGTTGGACGAGGAAGAGCCCGACCAGGATGACGACAGCGATCGGCACCACCCAGTCCTTGAACGACTCGTTGATGGTCTCCATGCCTTCGACGGCGCTGAGCACTGAGATGGCGGGCGTAATGATGCCGTCGCCGTACAGAAGCGCAGTGCCGAACACACCGAGGGTCACCAGTGCACCGGCCTTCATGACCTTCTGGTTCTTCTTCATCACCAGGCTGGTCAGCGCCAGGATGCCGCCCTCACCATGGTTGTCGGCACGCATCACGAAGTAGAGGTACTTGATCGAGATGATGAGAACCAACGACCAGAATGCCAGCGAGCAGACGCCGAACACGTTGATGCGGTCGACCTCGAGGACGTGCGTCTCGTACGTGAATGCCTCTCTGAAGGCGTAGAGCGGGCTGGTGCCGATGTCGCCGTAGACCACCCCGAGGGCGCCGACCACTGCGGCGCTCTTTCGAACGACGTGCTGTTCACTCATCCGAGGCAACGTAGCCGTTCACGGCACGCCGGCGCTCCACTCAACGGCCAAGAATCCGCCGAGGCCATTGGGTTCGAGCAGGCTTTCCGACTCGCGGATTCGGCTCCGCATCCGCAGAGCAGCGATGTTCGGCGCGCCGGCGGAAGCCGTCCACGCAGCTCTGCCTTCTTCCACCAGTTCCTCTATGCCCCATCTCTGCAGGAACTGTGCCTGCGCGCGTACCGTGGTCGGTTCCGGCAACTGGTCGAGGCAGACCTGAGTAGTGATGTCCTGCAGCCCGACATCGCGCAGGTAGTGGGTTCCGCGCTCGTGACCTCGATAGGTACGCAGCCACTCGCGCCATGGCATGTTGGCCAACTGCCACGTCGTCGCCGTGCAGTAATCGAATGCGAGGACGGTTCCCTCGATGAGTCGCGCCCGCATAGCGCGCAGCCATACCCCTGCGGCATCCTGCACGGGCACGCGTGCGCCGTGCGACACCGCAGTTGGCAACCAATTCCACTCCGGCGGAGCCGAAACCAGAACCTCGCTGGCTGTGCCATCGCCAGCCACTGCCACCATTGCCTCACGCCAACCGCCGTCGTACACAGCGATTCGGAACGGCAGGTTGTCCAGCAACTCGTTGGCTACTATTACACCACGAAAGGGGTCCGTTGGCATCTCAGCCACCGACCGGACACCGTCGGGATGCCTCGCTCTCTGGGCCGCGGAGACCTCGACAGCACAGTACCGACCGGCCCATTGCGGGGCCGCCAACAGGATCGAACGGGCGAGCGTGCCTGGGCCGGCGCCTGCTTCCACAATCGTGAAATCGTCCGGCTCGCCCAACCGAATGAACTCGGCCTGGATCCAGCGTGCCAGCACTGCACCGAACAGTGGGCCCACCTCGGGGGAGGTGATGAAGTCGCCGCGGCGGCCGGCTTCCCCGCCAACTGTGTAGAAGCCTCGCTCGCCATACAGCGCAGCAAACATGAACTCATCGAAGCCCACCGGCGGGCCAGCGCGATCAGGGATGGAACGCACCGTAGAGGTCGTTGAGCGAGCCAGCCTTGGCGATCAGACCGGGGACGACACCAAATGCCAGCGTCGCCGCACCACACAACGCAATGGCGGCCACCAGCGAGGCGGGCACCTTGATGGGCGTGACATCGCCATCGGGGACCGGCTTCATCCACATCTCACGCATGACCGTGATGTAGTACGCCGTTGCGATGACCGCGTTGACAGCGGCGATGATTGCAATGCCGTAGCCCCAGCCACCACCAGCATCGACCGCTGCGCGGAAGGCGCCGAACTTGGCGTACCAGCCACCCAGCGGAGGGATGCCGGCCAGTGAGGCGAGGAAGATGGTCATCATCACCGTCAGGCCGGGTGCGTATTGAAAGAGACCACCGAAGCTGCCGATCTCACCACTGCGAGTCTTGCGTGACACGGCGATGATCACTGCGAACGCCCCGAGGTTGGTGGCCGCATAGATGAGCAGGTACACGACGACCGCGTTCAGCGAGGCGCTCTCGTTGCCGTTGGTGTAAGCGACTGCGAGTGGCATCAGGATGAAGCCGCCCTGGCTGACGCTGGAGTAGGCCAGCATGCGCACGATGTTCTTTTGCTTCAGCGCCACCAGGTTGCCGACCGTCATCGTCAGTGCTGCCATGACCCACAGGAATGGTCGGTACACGTCGTAGGCCAGCGGGAAGGCGATGAAGATCAGCACGATCAAGCCCACGAAACCGGCAGCCTTGGAGGCGACGCTGAGGAAGGCGGTCACCGGTGTCGGCGCGCCTTCGTACGTGTCGGGCGCCCACGTGTGGAACGGGACCGCGCTGACCTTGAACGCGAAACCGACAATGACGAACACGATGCCGACGACCTGAATGCCAACCTTGTCACCGTCGAGCTTGACGGCGCCGCCGATGTCGGTGAGCAACGTGCTGCCGGCGATGCCGTAGAGCAGGCTCATGCCGTAGAGCATGACCGCGCTGGCGAACACACCCAGCAGGTAGTACTTTACGCCCGCCTCGTTGCTCTTGCGGTCTCGCTTCTTCCACGCCGCCATCATGTAGGCAGGGATGGAAAGGAATTCGAGGGCAACGAAGATGGTGATGAGGTCGCGCGAGCTGGAGATCATGACCATGCCCAGCACGCTGCTCATCAACATGACGTAGAACTCACCCTGGTAGTACCCGCCCTCTTGCATCTCGTTGGTGCTGAGCAACACCACGACATACCCCGAGAGGAGGAACAGCGCCTTCATGATCAGGGCAAAGTTGTCGACGACGTAACGGCCGGTGAGCCCCGGACCACTGAGCGTCGAACGCACGTCGTCGCCGATCACAGCGAGGGTGACCACCGGGACGAGCGCGACCAACATGAAGAATCCGCTGAGCGTGCCCGTGATCCAGCGTCGGCTGTCGGGCACGAACAGGTCCACCAGCAACACCACGCAGATGCCAACCGCGAGCACCAGCTCGGGCGCGAACGCGTGGTAGTCGATGATGGGCGAAGAGAAGGCGAACACTGCTGTCACTTCCCGCCAAAGACGCTGGCCAGTTGCTGCACGGCGGGGTCCATCACCTTGAACATCAGCGACGGGACGACACCGAACACAACGATTGCAATCAGCAGCGGCGTCCAGGCGATCCACTCGAACTTCGAGACATCATGGATGTCAGAGTGGTGATCGTTATCACCATCGTGACCATGACCTGCGCCAGCGAACTCTGCGGTGGGCTCACCGAAGGCGGTGCGCTGGTAGAGCCACAGCAGGTAGCCGGCGGCCAACACGGTGCCCAGGGCGGCCACGATGGTGAGCACACGGAAGAGGGTTTGGTGGCCGTTGGCAACCAACACCTCGGCCGGGCTCCACGACGCCAGGATGGCGGGGAACTCGCCCCAGAAGCCGGCCAAGCCAGGCAGGCCCAGCGAGGCCATGGCGCAGAAGCCAAGGATCCAGCCCATGCGCGGCATCTGCAGCAGCATGCCACTGAGGCGCTTGATCTCCAGCGTGTGGTAGCGCTCCTTGATCGAGCCAGCCACGAAGAAGAGCATGCCGGTAATGAGGCCGTGAGCGACCATGCCGAACAGCGCTGCGTTGATGCCCAGCGGGGTGAGGGTGCTGATGCCGAGCATGACGAAACCCATGTGCGCGACGGATGAGAACGCGATGAGCCGCTTCATGTCGGTTTGCGCCAGGCAACCCAGCGAGCCGTAGATGATGCCGATGACGGCGAGCACGCCGATGGCCGGCGCCCACTTCTCGGCTGCCTGCGGCAAGATGGGCAGCGCGATGCGCACGAAACCGTAGGTGCCCAGCTTCAGCAGGATGGCGGCCAGGATGACCGAGCCCTGCGTGGGTGCCTGGGTGTGCGCATCGGGCAGCCAGGTGTGGAAGGGGAACATCGGCACCTTGACCGCGAAGCCGATGAACATGCCGGCGAAGATCCAGATGGCGGTGTTCTTGGCAATCGTCGAGCCGTGTTCGATCAGGTAGGGAATCGAGAAGCTGACGGAGCCCGTGTTGATGAACAGCGCAATGAACCCCACCAACATCAGGGCGGAACCGAACATCGTGTACAAGAAGAACTTCAGCGATGCGTACTGCCGATTCTCGCCACCCCACACACCGATCATGAAGTACATCGGCAGCAGCACGACTTCGAAGAACACGAAGAACAGGATCAGGTCCTGTGCGGCGAAGGTGCCCGCCATACCAGTCTGCAGGACCAGCATCAGAATGAAGAAGGCCTTGGCGTTACCCGGGTTGGGCACGTGGTCCCACGAGTAGACCATCACCAACAACGTGATGATCATCGACAGGATGTACAGCGGCAGGCTGATGCCGTCGAGGCCCACCGTGTACGTGGCCTTGATCGGCTTGATCCAGTTGTTGGTGGTGAAGAACTGCAGCTTCTCGCTCTGGTCGTAGTCGAACTGAACGAGC
Organism: Ilumatobacteraceae bacterium; assembly: GCA_043786575.1. Taxonomy (GTDB): domain Bacteria; phylum Actinomycetota; class Acidimicrobiia; order Acidimicrobiales; family Ilumatobacteraceae; genus UBA668. Next base: position 738 of record JAYVVY010000185.1, on the reverse strand, counting down.
GTGTAGATGCCCACAGCAAGCGTGGCTGTCGCCGTGATGATGGCGACGCCTTTGGCTGTTGCCTCGTCCTTCTTGGGGATGAACAGCATCACGAGCACACCCACCAACGGCAAAAACACGCCGACGCTGAGGAGCCATTGTTGGTCTTGAATCATCTGAATCGTCCCTTAGCTGTTCACGAGTACGAGTACGAGCGCACCGACTGCTGCGGCACCGAACAGCAACGCTCCGTACAGGTTGACCTTGCCTGATTGCACCGGCTGCAGCGCCGTGCCGGCGCCGCGTGCGGTTGCACCACTTCCATTGACCGCACCATCGACCAACCCTTGGTCGAGGTACTTGTAGACCAACTCACCAGAGCGCTTGCCACCCTTGCCCACTGCATTCACGATGCCGTCGAGGATGTTCTGGTTGGTCCAGTAGACGGCCTGGCTGATGGGGTGCGCTATCGACCGAACGATGACCTTCTCGTACAGCACATCGAGGTAGTACTTGTTGACCAAGAACTTGTGGCCAGCACCCAGCAGCGCGTTGCGCTGCGTGAGGCCCTGCAGAGCGTTCTTCTTCTCGCCGAACACTGCCTTGCAGAGCGCCAGGCTGACGATAAAGCCAAGCGCCACCAACAAGATGCTGGGCACAGCGTTGATCCACTCGAAGACGGGCGCTTCGGGCACTTCCACCCCGACGCTGCTGTGCAGCCATTCGTGGAAGTACTCCCAGTGGAAGGGCGCAGCGTTG
>JAYVVY010000184.1:0-2220 GCA_043786575.1 Ilumatobacteraceae bacterium | reverse complement strand
GTTGTCGTACGCCAAGCCGGGTTGCAGATCGCAGGCCATGTCCCAGCCGTAGATGGCCTGCATCGGGTGCTTCTCGAGCCCCCACATGCCGTTGTTACCAACGACCATGACGACGGGCAGACTGTGGCGCACCATCGTGTCCACATCCATCAGGCTGAACCCCGCGGCGCCATCGCCCAGTAGCAGGACGATCTGGCTGGTGGGACGCACGGTGCGAGCAGCGATTGCGTAACCCGGTCCGTTGCCGAGGCAACCGTACGGCCCGGTGTCCAGCCAGCAGCCGGGCTCAAACACCTCGACGAACTTGCCGGCGTAGCTAGCGAAGTCGCCGCCGTCACAGATGACGACCGCGTCGCGAGCCAGACGCCGGCCGAGTTCGCCGTAGATGCGGCTCGGCTTGATGGGGGCGCTGTCGTTGGCCAGCAACTCGGCGTCGGCCGCACGACCGTGTTCCTCGGCAGCACGGAGTTCGGCTACCCATGCAGACCGGTCGACGCGCGGCCCCGGCCCGTCGGCGAGCGCACGCAGGACGAGATTGCTGTCGCCGGCAACTGTCGGCACCACGATGTGCGATGCGCGCTGTTCCTCGCTGTCCACAACATGCGCCACCTGGGCATTGCCGAACTGACCGAACCCGAGTCGGAAGTCGAGCGGCGTTCCCCACACGACCACGAGGTCGGCGCGTGCCTTCAGCAGCCCGCGGGTTCGCAGGAACGCCAATTCGTGATCGGCCGGCAGCGTGCCGCGACCGAGACCGTTGAAGAAGCACGGCACCCGCAGATGCTCAGCCGCCGCACGCAATGCACCCCACGCGCCATCCCAGTAGACGTCGCTGCCGACAATGAAGGCTGGACGTTCGGCGGCCGCGAGCAGTTCCGTCAGCCGGGCGACCTCGTCGTCGTTCGGGGCCTTGCCGAGACCGACGCACTCGTCGACGACGGGAATGTCGCCTGCCGACGTAGCGAAGAACACGTCGAGCGGAACGTCGAGAAAGGTCGGGCCGCGATGCGGCTGCATTGCGAGACGAGCCGCGGCGTGAACCATCGCGCCGGCCTTGGCCGCGTCTTTCACGGTCGCCGCACTCTTGGTAATCGACTGCAACACCGGCACATGGTCGAACTCCTGCAGCGAGCCGCTTCCCCATCGCGCCTCGGGGGCGCGGCCACCGAGCACAACAAGTGGCGAGCCATTGAAGTGAGCAGAGGTCACCGCAGAGATGCCGTTGGTGATGCCTGGCCCAGCGGTCAGCGCCGCGAAGCCGGGCTTGCGGGTGAGCTTGGCGTAGCCCTCGGCCGCGAAGGTGGCGGTCTGTTCGTGGCGAGTGTCGACAACCTTCATCCCCCGGTCGCGCGCTGCGTCGTACAACGGCCAGATGTGGCCGCCATTGAGCGTGAACATCGTGTCAGTTCCGAACGCCATCAGCGCAGCAACGGCCTGCTGCCCTGCGTGCCCGTCAATGCGTATGTCGGGCTGTACGTCGCCGTCGATGGAAGGGTCGCTCGCGTCGTTCATGCGCCAAGTGTTCCAGACTCCCAGGGACTCCCACGTCGTCAGACACGTCACTCGTCAGACACGTCACTCGTCAGGCGTGTCACCTTCCGCGCGCCCTTGGGCGGCAGCGGGCGCCGGCCTGCCGGACCGCCAGTCAACGGCGGGCCTCTACCAGCGGTGAACGCGCTACTCGCCTAAAACGAGTGGTAGCCGCCATCGATGGTGATGACGTCGCCGGTGTGATAGCTGCTCGCACTGCTGGCCAGGTAGACGGCGAGGCCGGCAAAGTCCTCCGGCTTGCCCCATCTGCGCATCGGCACACGGGGCAGCACGTTGGCGACGAACTTGTCCCAGCTGAGGGCGCCAGCGGTCATGTCGCTTTCGATCCAGCCGGGCAGGATCGCGTTGCTTCGAATGCCATGCCGCGCATGCTCGACGGCGATGCCTTTCATCATCGAGATCAGCGCACCCTTCGAACCGCCGTAGTGCTGCCCGCGCTGCTGGCCGTACTTCGCAGAGCCTGACGTGGTGAACACCACCGAGCCGCCCTGCGGCGCCTGCGCGACCATCTGCTTGACGGCCTCCTGCGCGGTGAAGAAGGCACCATCGAGGTTCACGCGCATCACGCGGTTCCACTCGTCCTCGCTCATGCCCACGAAGCTGGGCGCCTGCCCGCTCACACCGGCGTTGACGAAGCACGAGTCGATGCGGCCCATGAAAGCGACGGTT
>JAYVVY010000183.1:0-10823 GCA_043786575.1 Ilumatobacteraceae bacterium | reverse complement strand
CCGCGAATCGTGCCGATGCAGCCATCGTCGGAGTACAGCGAGAACAGCACGTCGGGGTTGTCCTTGGCTGCTTCACGCATCAGGCCCTGGTAACCGGCGTCGGTCTCGTTGTCGCCACCCTTGACGGTGATGTGCGAGATGCCGGCGATATCGAGCGCTGCGGTGAGGGCGGCTTCGGTACCGTTGGCACCCGGGTTGTCGGCGCTGACGATCGCGGCAGTCGTGGCGCCGTAGTGATCCTTGGCAACTGCTGCCATTGCGCCCGTCGTCGTGGCATTACCGCCGGTGAGGAACAGCGCGTTGGCGGTGTAGTCGCCTGGCAGGATCGGCAGCACCCCGATGACTGGAATGTTGGCTGCCGTGTAGGTCGGGTAGTCCGGAAACAGGTCGAGGCCAATGAGCACGAGCTCCACGTTCTTGCCGGCCAACTCCTGGGCACAAGCCTGCGACGTCTCGGGCGAACCCTTCACGGCGCAGGTTTCCAGCTTGATGGGTCGGCCACCCAAGCCACCGTGCTCGTTGAGATAGTCGACTGTTGCTTGCATGTCGACGCGCATTTCGGGGAAGTCGAGCCCCGGTGTGCCTTCGCTACCGACGAAACCAACCACGATCTCCTCGCCTGTGGGCGGGGCAAGTGTCGGGAAGATCGCGGAGTCGCTGAGTTCTGGCGCGACGGTGTCGGCCACAGTGGTTTCGGTGTCGGCGACGGTCGTGTCCGGTGCTGCGGTGGTGTCAACCACGATGGTCGTCTCCGGCGTGGTGTCGGCAGCTGTGGTTGTCGAATCCTTCGCGTCGTCGCTGCACGCGGCTGCGAGAAGCGACATCGTGGCGAGGCCGGCAGCGAGCAGCGTTGCCGGCCTCCGACGCGATGAACGGGTCCGTGATGTGGTCATGTTGTTCCCCAATTCCAGAACGCCGGCCTTGCCGGTGCCTTGCGATTCGGTGTGCGAACTGCATCCACCGAACGTGGTCTCTTCCCCAAGCGACTCACGTGTTCAGGACCGTAACATGACCGGGCGCACAAATCTACCCTTAGTAAGTTACTCGCTGCGATCGGGTGTGTCGCTCATCCAGCGAACCCCATCGTCGTGCCGACCGAGAGGTCGTCGACGGCGGCGAATGTGCGGTGCACCAGCGCGTCGAACAGCGCTACGCCACGCTCGTTCGCGGGGTCGACGGTGAGCAGGCTGGCGCCGAACGACACGGCGTAGAACAACAAACCCTCGAGATAGCCGCGCCGCACGGTTTCGACGGTGACAGCGTGTGGTGGTACGCCGTGGGAATGCAGGCGTGCCACGTAGCGCTCGATGAGGTCGTCCTCGTGGGCCCTGCGCATCTCGACGGTGAGGTTGTTGGCGCAGAAGTACACGAGGTCGGCCTGGCCAGGCGCCCGCATGCACAGCTGCCAATCGATGACCGCGACCGTGCCGTCGGGCAGGAAGAACAGGTTGTCGAGTCGGAAGTCGCCGTGGGTGATCGTGATCGGTTCGTCGTAGTGGCCCACGATCCAATCGGGGATGCCGCCGACGAACTGCTCGCACCATCGCAGAGTGCGAGCCGGGAGCTCGTCGCCGAAGCGCTCGAGGAAGAGCGGCCAACCAATCTCGAACGTTGGCCCCAGCGACAGGATCCCAGGGTCGTCGAGGCCAGGCATCCACGTGAGCGACGCCAGCAGCGGGTGCTCGAACCAGACGGCGTGGTGGTGAGCGAGCACGTCGATCGCGCTCCTTGCCTGTTCGAGAGTCGCGCCGACGACATGGTCCCCCTGTACAGCAGGCGACAAATCCTCGAGGACCAGGCACGGCGGGTCGGCGATGTTGACGAACGCTTGCGGCACCTGAATGGCCATGTGTGGGGCGACGTCGCGATAGAAGCAATGCTCGCGCTCCCAGACGCGCATCATCTCCCCGATGAAGTGGCCTCCTGGATCAGCGGTGGGAATCTTGACGATCACCGACAAAGGGCACGCGGCGTCCGGTGACACGAGGACCACCCTGAACACCTGGCCCATAAATCCTTCGCCGGCGGCGATTTGGGTGACTTCGATCGCGTCGATCTGCACGCCCATCGCCTCCGCGAGCCACACGCTGGTGATCTCGCCGAGGGATTGGGGTGTGCTGGTCATGCCGGCTCAGTCGGCGACTGACGCGGGAACCCAGTTGCCGTGGAAACCGAACGGCACGCGAGGGAGATGAACTCTGGCGAGGGGCTCATTGCTCATCGACCCGGCGTCGAAGATCACGAACTCGCTCTCGTTGCTCTCCCCGTCGTAGACGTAGGTCATCAGGTAACCGTCGTCCTCGGCGCTCGAGGTGGCCGACGGGACGAAGACGGTCTCGCCGGGCAGCCGGCCCTTCCCGACATCGATCTGCGAACGGGTGCCGGCGACAAGGTCGTACTTGAGAATGGCGCCATTCGCTGACATCGGGTCCTCGAAGGCGGACTCAGTGGCGTTGGCCATCATGTAGCCGTATTGGTGCTTGAGCCCTACGACAGAGTCGGCGACACGCGGAAACTCTGCCGGCGTATCGTCAAGCTGCTCTTGGCGGACGGTGCCGGTGACGGTGTCGATGGTCCAGCGGTACAGCGCCGGGGGCGGGAAGTCGATTGGGCCGTCGCGCCAGATGTGGGGAAGCCGGGCGACATCGATGACGATCGTGTTGCCGTCCTCGTATGCGTTCATCGGGTGGAACACGTAGCACGGGTCGAGGTCGAACCATCTGACGTCGGCGTCGTTGCCGTTGCGCGGCATCACACCGAGGCGAGCGGGGTACGTGTCGCTCCAGTGGATGGGCATCTCGCCGCGCATGGCCATATCCAGGTCGAACACGGCGGGCAAATCCATGAAGATGACGTAGTTCCGTGTGATGTTGAAGTCGTGCATCATCGTCGGACCGCCGACGGTGATGTTCTCCACCTGGACAAGCTCACCCGCCGCTGACACTCGCAGATAGGCAAGATATGGCTCGAACAGTGAGTACCCGAACCCGAGTAGCTCACCCGTAGTTGGGCACACCTTGGGGTGAGCGGTGAACGAACCCTTCAACTTGCCACCGAAGTCCAGCGGGCCGACCGTCTCCAAACCACCGTCGAGGACATAGGGGAAGTGCCCTTCCTCGAGTGCAAGCAACCGGCCGGCATGCCCGACGATGTTGGTGTTGGCCTTCGAGGCAGCCATCGAGGTGAGGCTGGCATCGATGTCGAACACCTCCTGGTCCGGGTTGGCGATGAAGGGTGTCGCGACATAGCGATTGCGGTACCACTCGGCTTTTCCGCCGCGCAGCCGAATTCCATGGATCATGCCGTCGCCGGTGAACGGGTGGTCTGCCTTCCCAGTGAACGGGTTGGCTCCGTTGCGCACGTAGCGCCCGTCCAGCTCCGCGGGAATGGTGCCGGTAACCCGGAGGTCGGTGAGTGTTCGCTCCTCGGTGAGCGGCGTGAAGTTGCCGCGAAGGAAGAGAGGTAGGTCTTCTGTGGTCGACATGAGCAAGCTTCTTTCGGTCGGTGTACGGATCGGGTGGGGTGGGCGTGGTCAGCTCAGGATGCGGTCGGGCACCCAGCTGCCGTGCGCGCCGTACGGAACCCGGCGCGGCAGGTGAACAATTGCGGTGGGTGTGCCCGTGAAGTCCTGCGAATCGATGATCAGCAGGCGCGACTCGTTGGTGTTGGTGTCGTGCGTCAGGCTGATCACCCAGCCCTCGTCCTCACCCGAGGTCTCGCTCGCTGGCGCGAACACCGGCTCGGCGCCGCGCACGCCGCTGCCGAGTTGGTGCTCCTGGCAGCTGCCGTTGTGCAGGTCGTACTTCCAGAACGCCGAGCCGTACACCGGTTCCTCCGCGTTGCCTTCGCCGCCCATGGCCATCACGTAGCCGTAGCGGGCGTCGAGGCCGATCATTCGGTCGTCGACGCGACCGAAGTCACCGGGGCGGTCGTCGAGCTGCTGCTCGGTGACGGTGCCGTTGGTCAGGTCGATGGTCCAGCTCCACAGCCGGCCCACCTCGGCGTAGTCGTCGTTGCTGCTACCGAAGGCTTCGGGCTGACGCGAGACATGCATGACGATGGTGTCGCCCTTTTCGTGCGAGTTGACGCCATGGAAGACGTAGCAGGGCTCGATCTCGAACCAGCGGACGTCGGCGTTGGTGCCGTTACGCGGCATCACACCGAGGCGTGCGCCCGCGTCGCGATTGAACTGGAACGGGAAGCCACCCTCAAGCGCGCCGAGGTTGAAACACACAGGAAGGTCCATGAAGATGACGTAGTTCCGGGTGACCTGGAAGTCGTGCATCATCACCATGTTGGGGATCTCGATCCCTTCCAGCTGCTTCAGCTCACCATCGGCGCCCACGCGGATGTAGTGGAGGAACGGCTGCTCCATGGCCAGGTAGCTGAACGCCAGCAGCTCGCCGGTGATGGGGCACACCTTCGGGTGCGCTGTCATCGACGTGGTGAGTGCGCCACCGTAGTTCTGCACCCCGAGCGTGTTCAGCTGGTTGTCGATGCGCCACGGCCAGTGGCCTTCTTCGAGGCACAGGATCTCGCCGTTGTGGGGCATCACATGCGTGTTGCCGGTGCCGCGGGTGAGGTCACCCATGCCTGCCATCGGATCGTCGAGCGGATCGTCGATGTTGGGTGTCTGCACGAACCGGTTGCGGTACCACTCGGCCTTGCCGTTCGCCAGCCGGATGCCGTGGACCATCCCGTCACCGAAAAACCAGTGATCTGCATAACCCGACGCAGGATTTGGCCCGGTGCGCAGGTAGGTGCCCTGCAGTTCAGGCGGGATGGAACCCGTGACGCGAAGGTCGGGCACGGTGAGTTCGTCGAGCACGGGGGCCCAGTTGTCGCGAAGGTGCCACTTGGTTGGATTTTCGGTGGTGGTCATGTGTGTTGCTCCTGCGTGCGTGAGAAGTGGCGGACGGGTTGAGAACTGGTTGGGTTACTTCGTGGCCTCGGGCGAGCGTGCCCACATCAGGTTGGCGTCGAAGCTCAGCGTGTAGTCAGGGATGAACTCGATCACGACGCGATGCGGCGAGTCGAGAAAGGTCTGGAAGGCCTTGGCGGCGTCGGGATTATCGGGCCGAAGGGAGTTGGAGAACTCGGGGTAGAACCAGTCCTTCGTCTCGCGATCGTCGTGCACCACGCACGAACCCTTGTAGGTGACGGTCTTACCGCCGCCCATGGTGGAGCCGGTGCTGTTGATGCACATCGACGCCCTTGGGAAACGACGGATGGCCGAAATGCGGGCGCGTCGCTCGGCGGCGGTGAGCCAGAACTTGCCGTCCTTGGGCAGGTACGACATCACCACGCCGAAGGCTTCGCCGGCTGCGTTCGTCCACATGAACACGCATTCCCGTTGGGTGTGCACCAGCTGCTGCTCGAGCGCAGGGGTGAGCGCGCACTCGGTGAGGTCTTCGTAGTCGTCGGCCATTTCTGGAAAGTAACACGATCCACGACGAAAAGCTACTGCCGGTAAATTATGTTGCGGAGAATCCGGACCAGAGCAGTTCGGCCAGTTGATCGGCCAGTTGATCGGCCGTTCGGTCTGCTTCTGTCAGCCACCACAACGAGACAAGTTGCAGCATTCCCACGACGGCGTACGCCCAGGGCAGGGCGACCGCTGGGTCCTGGCCCTGCTCGGTCCGCTGCATCGCAAACTGCATGGCCATGGGGCGGGTGGACCGTTCGGCGAGGTAGAGGGTGCGCAACGGCGACTCGTCGGATGTGCCGCCGGTGACGTAGAGAAACAGCTCGCGATGTGCCTCGACAGTGACCAGGTTTGACTGGATGAGCGCCGCCAGCATTGCCTGGCTAAAGGGCTGCACCCCGACAGCAGTACCGGCCGCAGCGACCAGTCGGTCGGCCAGGCGCTCGGCCAGGGCGTTGGCGACGTCGGTCCTGCCGCCGACGCGGGCGTACACGATGGGCTTCGTGACGCCGGCCTCGAGTGCGATTGCTTCGAGCGAGACGCCCGAACCGTCGCGGCGAATTGCTCGCTCGGCCGCATCGAGGACAACTTCTCGGTTGACCACATGGCGCCCACCGGTGGGGCGGCCGGGGCGGCGACCGACGCGGATGCTCATCTCGCCAGTCTGCCCTATCGCAGACGCGAAACGGCCCGGGGCGAAACCCCGGGCCGTCTCATTCCGTTACTCACTGTGGGTTCATCACGGCACGAGGCCGGAAGCTCAGACGCCCCAGAGCGTCTTGAACTGCTCGGCCATCGTGTCGGGGCCGGGCCAGCCATCTCCCGCGACGAGCGGCTCGGCCTGCGCCGGTGAGGACACGACGAACGACGGCAGGTTTGCGTTGGCACGCTCCTCGGTGTTCTCCTGACCGATCGAGTGGCGGGCCATCGCGTCGACCATCACCCAGGCTGCATACTCCTTGGGGTTCGCCGTCCAGAACGCCATGGTCCCGTCGACGATCTCCTGCAGCACCGCACCGCTGAAGTCGACGCCGACGACCTTGCGGCCCTCGAGCAGGCCGGCATCGGCGAGCACCGAGGTGAGGCCTGTGCTGAGGCCGTCGAAGGCGACGTGGATGTAGTTGATCGACGGGTCGGCCTGCACTGCCGACACGACAGCACCGGCAACTTCACCGGCGAGCAGCTGGTCGAGCGTGAGTGCGAGTTCCGTGAACTTGCAGCCTGGGCAGTTGGCCTTGTAGGCAGCCTCGGAACCCTCACGCTCGCTGACGAGCACGGCGAAGTCGGGGATGTTGACCATCAAGACGTTTGCAGCGCCGGCCGAGTCGACGATGACCTGGTTGGCGATACGGTCGCCGGCAGCAAACACGTTGGTGGCATCGCCACACTGTGTCCAGATGTTGTTCTCTTCACCCTTGGGCTCGGAGGTGTCGTAGCAGCTGAAGTAGCCGATACCGGCTGCCTTCGCGGCATCGATCTGATCCTGGATCACGGCCTGCGAGGTGCCGGTGGTCGCGACGTAGTCGACACCGAGGTCGATCGCCTGCTGGAAGGCGGCAACCGGGTCGGCCTCGTACGTGATCACTTCCAGCTTCCAGCCGAGCGCATCGGTTGCGTTGGTGAAGCCCACGCCGATTGCGGCGCACGACGGCAGCGAGCACTGCAGCCACGCGACGGTCTTGGCCTCGGGAACCGACTCGAGCGGAATCGTCGGGCCGATCTTCTCCGGTGCGGTCTTGTTGGCGTCGACGACCAACTGTGCAGCGGCGAGGCCTGCAGCGGCGGGGTCCTCGGCGCCGCCGGCCGTGGTGTCGCTGGCAGGTGCCGTGGTGTCGCTGGCTGGTGCGTTGGTGTCGGTTGACTTCGCGTCGTCGCCGCAGGCGGCGAGCAGCATGCCCAGAGCAACCGGTACGGCCAAGAGTCGTGTGAATCTCATAGTGTCCCCCTCAGGATCTTCGGTGTCAGCAGTCGATCACCGCTCGGACAGGGCCGGCAAGTAATTGACTGGTTAGTATTTTGTACTCGGGGAACAGTATCGCATGGGGTAGGGGATGACGCAGTTGTTGGAGGTTTCGAACCTCAGTAAGACTTTTCCGGGACAGGTCGCACTCGACCGGTTCGATCTCGTTTTGGAGGCCGGGCGTACGCACGCGCTGGTCGGCCAGAACGGCTCGGGGAAATCGACGTTCATCAAGATCCTCGCCGGCTATCACCAGCCCGATGCCGATGCGGTCGCCTTGTTGGCCGGTCGCCCCCTGCAGCTCGGCGATGGCCGTGCAGCTGCGGCAGCAGGCGTCCGCTTCGTTCATCAGGACCTCGGCCTCGTCGATGGGCTCAACGCGGTGGAGAACATCGCCATGGGCGTCGGCTACCTCATGCGGCGCGGCGGCCGCATCGACTGGAAGGCCAACACCGCCCGTGCCCACGACGACCTGGAGGCGCTCGGCTTTCATGACATCAACGTCAACATCCCGGTCGGCATGCTGGCCCCGTCGCAGAAGACCGCCGTCGCGGTGGCGCGATCGATGTACGGCTGGGAGGAGAACGCGCACCTGCTGGTGCTTGACGAACCGACAGCCTCGCTGCCCGGCGCCGATGTCGAGCGGCTGTTCACGGCGATCAGGCTGATGAAGGCTCGCGGTGTGGCGATCCTCTACGTGTCGCATCACATCGACGAGGTGTTCGAGATCGCCGACGACGTCACCGTGCTACGCGACGGCAAGCGTGTCATCACGTCTGCCACCGCCGATCTCGACCACGACGGGCTGATCGAGCTGATGATCGGGCATCGCCTCGAACGCAGGGAGAACACAGCGAAGGCCACCACCGGAGCCACCGGCGGTCTGCGCGTGATCGGGCTGTCGGGCGGGCCGATCAAGAACCTCGATCTCGTGGTGCTGCCGGGTGAGGTCGTCGGCGTGGCAGGGATCACCGGCTCGGGCCGCGAGACGCTGGCCTCGCTGATCACCGGTCAGCGGCCCAGCGACAGCGGTGACGTGCTGGTGTCGGGCAAACGAGTCCCGAACTACTCGCCGCGTGAGTCCATCCGTGCCGGCATGGCGTTCGTTCCCGCCGATCGAGCAACGCACGGGATCATCCCGCTGTCGTCGGTCACCCACAACATGACACTTGCGAACGTGCACAGACACTGGCGTCGGGGCAGGCTGCGCCACAAAGAAGAGACCGGCGAGGTCGTCGAACTGATCGATCGACTGACCATCAAGACCGCTAGCCCGGCAGTGCCGATCACGGCGCTCAGCGGCGGCAACCAGCAGAAGGTGCTGTTCGGGCGCAGCCTGCGCCTGGCGCCGACTGTCCTTGTGCTCGATGAACCGACGTCGGGCATCGATGTCGCTGCGAAGGAGCAGATCCTGCAGCTGATCGATCAGGCAGCTCATCAGGGCGCCGCCGTGCTGGTCGCTTCCACCGACACCGACGAGCTGGTGAGAGTGGCCCATCGCATCGTCATCATGGTCGGCGGGTCGATCGTCGAGGAGTTCTCGGGGGCCGAGATGACCGCCGAGAACGTAGAACGTGCACAACTCCGAACGATGAAGGAAGTCTCCTGATGGCAGCAGCAATGGATGGCGATGTCGCGGCGAACGGCAGCGAAACGAAATCGTCGTGGTTCGCCAGGATCGGCTTCGACAAGTACAGCGGGCTGTACCTGATCGCCGTGTTCTTCATCTTCTTCGGTCTGACGGAGAACAACTTCCTGACATGGAACGGCAGCATCGAGTTCGTGCTCACCGAGAAGGTGATCGTGAGCATGCTGGCACTCGCGTTCCTGGTTCCGCTGATCACCGGCACGTTCGACCTGTCGATCGGGGCGAACATGGCGCTGTGCCTCGTCATCGTCAACAAGATGGCGCTGGAGACGAATCTGCCCGACTTCGTCGGTGCGCTCGTCGGTATGGCGGCATGCATCCTCATCGGCTTCATCAACGGGTTCATCGTGGTGAAGCTGCGAGTCAACAGCTTCATCGCAACGCTCGGCATGAGCCAGGTGATCTCTGCACTGATTCGCAAGATCCACGAAGGCGGACAGATCACGAAGGCGTTCGGCTCCTCCTATGTGAACTTCGGCAAGAAGCCAATCTTCACGTTCCACTGGCCGGGCACCGACAGCGAGATCTCCCTTCCGTACTACTTCCTGTACGGGCTGATCGTCGCCACAGTGATTTGGTACATCCTCGAGCACACACCTGTCGGACGGCACATGTTCGCCACTGGCGGCAACCCCGAGGCCGCACGTCTGTCGGGCATCAACGTCGATCGCATCGCCTGGGGTTCACTGATGGCCTCGGCTGCCATCGCCGGCTTCGCAGGCCTCGTCTACTCGTGGAAGTTCGCGACCTACTCCAACTCCGTCGGCCCGCCGCTGCTGTTCACCGCCGTGGGCGCTGCGTTCTTCGGCGCCAGCCAGCTCAAGGGCCGCCCCAACGTGTGGGGCACCATCATCGCGGTGTACGTGCTTGCGTTCGGCATCAAGGGGCTGGGCCTGAAGTACCCGCTGCAGATCGACTGGCTACAGCCGTTGTTCGAAGGCCTCACGCTGATCTTCGCTGTGGCGCTTGCCAGCCGACAGGGCGCCGTGAAGGTTGCTCGCCGAAGGTCGGACCCGCGCGACTCGCCGCCGACTGTGGTTGCGCCATCGCCTGGCGACGAGTTACCCGGTGACGTCGTACCCAATGATGCTGCCCTTGAGGCCGCCGCCACCACCGAAGCACAAGGGGTCTGAACCGTGGACGTAGCAGCTCGTACCGACGACACGCACCGCGAGGTGCTGGCATTCTTGCCGGACAACCTCATGGATCTGTCAGACCTGGAGAGTGCCGTCACCTTGCTGATGAGCCTGTTGGCCGGTGCACCCGCGGAGGTACCGGCGGGGGTCGTCGTCGAGGACCATCACGTACCGGCCACCGACGGCCGCGAGCTGATGATCCGCGTGTATCGGCCGCTCGCGCCGCGCGCGTCGAGCCCCTGCCTGTACTGGATGCACGGGGGTGGGTTGGTGCTGGGCAACGTCGCAATGGACGATGCTCGGTGTATCGAGATCGTCGAGCAACTGAACATCGTTGTTGCGTCTGTCGAGTATCGGCTCGCGCCAGCGTTTCCGTATCCCGTGCCGTTGGACGATTGCTATGCCGGCCTCGAGTGGCTGTTCAACTCGGCCGGGACACTGGGGCTGGCCGCCGATCGCATCGCCATCGGCGGCGGCAGTGCCGGCGGTGGTTTGGCGGCCGGCCTTGCGCTGTTGGCTCGTGATCGCGGGCAGCTGCATCCGTGTTTCCAGCTGCTGCGGTACCCGATGATCGACGACCGCAACTCGACCGATTCCAGCCACGCGGTCACCGACATGCGGGTGTGGAACCGTTCCGCAAACCTCGTTGGCTGG
>JAYVVY010000182.1:0-2478 GCA_043786575.1 Ilumatobacteraceae bacterium | reverse complement strand
CGACGGAACCAGTTGACGAAGAAGATTCTCGGCAGGTTGGAGGCGTCGGCCGCAGCGCCGAGGGCAAGCCAGTGACCGAAGTAATCGCCCATGTTGTAGCCGCAGAACGGCAGCATGGCCATCGGGTCGAAGCGCAATACGCCCGCGGCACTCTGCTGGGCAGCCGTGGTCTCCGAGCCCATCGTGGCACCCAGGAACACACCGTGGTTCCAGTCGAGCGCCTCATTGACCAGCGGCACCGTGGTGCGACGACGGCCACCGAACAAGATGGCGCTGATCGGCACGCCGGCCGGGTCCTGCCACTCGTCGGCAATCGACGGGCACTGCGAGGCAGGCGCAGTGAAGCGGGCATTGGGGTGCGCCGCCGGCGTGTCGCTTTCCGGCGTCCAGGCATTGCCCTTCCAGTCCGTGGCGCGGGCCGGCTTGTCGTCGCTCATGCCCTCCCACCACACGTCGCCCTGCGAGGTGAGCGCCGTGTTGGTGAAGATGCTGTTGTCGTGCAGGCTGTGCATCGCATTGGCATTGGTATCCCAGCCGGTGCCGGGGGCCACGCCGAAGAAGCCGGCCTCGGGGTTGATGGCATAGAGGCGCCCGTCGGAGCCGTGCTTCATCCAGCAGATGTCGTCGCCGACTGTCTCGGCCTTCCATCCCGGAATGGTGGGAATGATCATGGCCAGGTTGGTCTTGCCACACGCGCTGGGAAACGCAGCGGCGATGAACTTGGATTCGCCGGCCGGGTTGGTGAGCTTGAGGATCATCATGTGCTCGGCCAGCCAGCCATCGTCGCGTGCCATCACCGAAGCGATGCGCAGCGCGAAGCACTTCTTGCCCAGCAGCGCATTGCCGCCGTACCCCGAGCCATACGACATGATCTCGCGAGTGTCGGGGAAGTGAACGATGTACTTGTTGTCCGGGTTGCACGGCCACGCCGAATCTGCCTGGCCGGGCTCGAGTGGAGCACCAACTGAATGCAAGCACGGCACCCACTCGCCGTCGCCCAGTACGTCGAGCGCACCCTGCCCCATGCGAGTCATGATGCGCATGTTGGTTGCGACGTAGGCGCTGTCGGTGAGCTGCACACCGATGTGCGCGATGGGTGAGCCGAGCGGACCCATGCTGAACGGCACGACGTACATCGTGCGCCCCTTCATCGCGCCGGTGTAGAGGGTGTTCATCTTGGCGCGCATCTCATCGGGGTCGCACCAGTTGTTGGTGGGGCCGGCGTCGATCTCCAGTGTGGAACAGATGAACGTACGGTCCTCGACGCGCGCCACGTCGCCCGGGTCGCTGTGAGCCCAGTAGCTGTTAGGACGCTTGGCCTCATCGAGCCTGGTGAAGATGCCGGCCTCGACCAAGCTCTGCGCCAACTGGTCGTATTCCTCTGCCGAACCGTCGCACCAGTGGATGTCGGTTGGCTGAAGAATCGCGGCCCAATCTGCTACCCACTGCTGCAATCGAGTGTTGCTCGTGGTTCCAGTCATGAGGTGTTCTCCTTCGAGGGAATGTGCACTGCGCCGTGCTCGTTCTCAGTCTGCCAAACGCGACCCTAAAACAAGAAAAGCCCGGCCCCGCGGCCGGGCGATTCGACACACCATGATTCTTTACAACGAGGCCATCTCCGGCAGCGATTGCTGGGCTCGTGGAGCTAGGCGCCGGGGGTCTCCATGTCAACCTCGCTGCCGAGGCGAAGGCGAGTGGCCCGGCCCGACGCATCGAGATCGAACACCACGCGCTGGCCTTGGCGCAGCATGCGGAAGATGGAACCAGCGAGCGCATCGGTGGCCAGGTCGTAGTCGGCCATGTCGGTGTCGCACATGACGACGCCATCGGCCGACGCCGGGTCGAAGCTCTTGATGACACCCTGCACGGGTTGCCTCAGCCGGCCTTGACGATCTTGCCGCTCTTGATGCAGCCGGTGCATACGTAGAGCCGCTTGGGCGAACCGTTGACGAGTGCACGTACCCGCTGGATGTTCGGATTCCAACGACGCTTGGTGCGACGGTGGGAGTGCGACACGTTCATGCCCCAGCTCGGGCCCTTACTGCACACTTCACATACTGCTGCCATGACGTAACTTCTTCCACGAGCGATCTCAACGAGCGCAAAGATGCTACCAGCGAACTTCCCGCAACCGCCAAGCGTCACCCGCAACTGTGCGGGGAGCCCTGTCAGGTGACGTGTCCAGAGTCTTATCAGTAGTCTTGCCGCCGTGCCGACCCTGGAACATCTCAGCTCCGATGCGCTGCGCAACACCGTCATCACCTTTCGCGATGCCATGAAGGCGCACGCCGCCGGCATCAACAAGCTCAACGTCTATCCCGTGCCCGATGGCGATACGGGCACGAATATGGCTCGCACGCTGGATGCCGTGGTTGCCGAGATGGAGGGCGCCGACCGGGCGATGGCCCCCACGTGCGACGCAATCAGCCATGGCAGCCTGATGGGCGCCCGCGGCAATAGCGGCGTCATCCTCAGCCA
>JAYVVY010000181.1:0-9156 GCA_043786575.1 Ilumatobacteraceae bacterium | reverse complement strand
TGCAGGGCACGTTGCACGCAGACATCAACACGCCTGAGTACTCGACGAAGGCCAGCGACGCTCGCAAGTGGGAAGTCTGTCGCGGCATTGGCCGCTCGTTTGGCTACAACCGGATGGAGAGCGAAGCGACGTACCCAACGGTCGACGAGGTCATCTGGATGTTGGTCGACATTGTCGGCCGCGGCGGCAACCTGCTCCTCAACGTCGGCCCCTCCGCGGACGGCCAGATCCCGCTTGCGCAAGTGGTGCGGTTGACCGCGTTGGGCTGGTGGCTGCGAGTCAATGGCGACGCGATATATGGCACCCGTGGCGGGGGAGCCGGCACGACAGCCGACGGCCGCGAGGTGCGCTTCACATCACGCGACAGCACGAAGTACGCGATCGTGCAAGGGGCGCCAGCCAACGAGGTGCGCTTCGCCTGCGACCGACCAGCCGAGGGTGCCGACGTACGCATGCTGGGTAACTCGCGTTCGCTCCCGTTCACTTGGAGTAATGGCGAGATGGCGATCGTCATCCCCGATCACTTGCCGGCCGCTCCGGCGACGGCGTTCGCAATTTGCGGCTGAGAAAATTCTTCACATGGTGTCGAAATCGTGACAGCGTGATCGTCGTGCAGGTGACATCCACACCTGGATGACATCAACCCGAGGAGGACCCTATGCCCCGTTACGCAGCTCTCATATATGGAGCCGAGGAGACCGACACCAACACACCTCCCGAGGTGTGGGCCGCGATCATGGGCCAATACAACGACTTCGGTGCCACGGCCGGTGCCGCCGGCGTGCTGGTTGGTGGGGAAGCGCTGCAGGACAGCACCACCGCAACCACAGTGCATGTCAGTGGTGGGGCGAAGGGTGGCGAGGTCGTCACCACTGACGGTCCGTTTGCAGAGACGAAGGAGGTCTTGGGTGGTTTCTACCTGCTTGATTGCGCCGACCTCGACGAAGCACTGCACTGGGCCGCCCAGATTCCCGGTGCATGGCACGGCCGTGTCGAAGTGCGCCCAGTGATCGACTTCAGCCAGGGGATGTGACCCAAGCTCGTGCCCGATGAGCTCGAGCAGATGATCCGACACGAGGGTGGCCGCGTACTGGCCACCCTCGTTCGGCTGACTGGCAGTTTCACGCTGGCTGAGGACGCGGTGCAGGACGCGGTCCTCGATGCGATACGCCGGTGGCCGATCGACGGTGTGCCCGACAAACCTGTCGCGTGGCTGACCACCGTTGCTCGTCATCGGGCGCTTGACGTGTTGCGGCGTGAGGCGAAACGCACCGCGAAGGAGACCGACGCGCGACTGCTGGATGAGGTCCTCATTGCGGTGGGCGAGGACACCAGTGACTCGATGGTACGCGATGACCTACTGCGTCTGATCTTCACGTGCTGCCACCCTGCATTGTCGTTCGAGGCCCAGACGGCCCTCGCTCTGCGCACGTTGTGTGGCATGTCGACCGCCGAGATCGCGGCCGTGTTCCTGGTTCCTGAGCCGACGTTGGGGCAGCGGATCAGCAGGGCCAAGAAGAAGATCTCATCGGCACACATCCCGTACCGAATCCCAGCCGACCACGAGCTGCCCGACCGGCTGCGTTCGGTCATGGCGGTGATCCACGCAGTCCTGACGGCTGGCCATCACGCGCCGGAGGGCACCTTGGACGCGCGTCGCGACCTCGCCAACGAGGGAGTGCGGTTGGCGCGGCTGATGCACGAACTGATGCCCGACGAGCCGGAGTGCACCGGGCTGCTGGCGCTCTCACTTGCCACTACGGCGCGGCGCGACGCACGGCTGAGTGCCGATGGCGACCTGGTCTTGATGGCCGACCAGGACCGATCGCGTTGGCATCACGATGAGATCACCGAGGCCGTCGCGATGCTTGACCACGCGATCCACATGCATCGTCCCGGCCCCTACCAAGTGCAGGCTGCGATTTCGTGCCTGCACGGATTGGCGCCCGCTTACGCCGACACGGACTGGGAGCAGATCGCCAGTCTCTACGCAACCCTCGAACGCTTCACTCCTACACCAGTCGTGGGGGTGAACCGAGCGGTTGCGGTCGCCCAAGCGCGAGGCGCGAAAGCAGGGTTGGATCTCTTGGATGCAATGGACGAGACGACGGTTGACCGCTGGCATTTCTACTGGAGCACGCGTGCGGAGCTACTCGAACGTGTCGGCCGCACCGACGAAGCCATTCAGGCCTTCGTTCGTGCGATCGGCTGCGCACCCAATGACAGCGATCGACGCTTTCTAAATAGTCGTCGAGACGCTCTCGCCCATGAGCGCGCCGACCCGGCGTGAGAGTTCTTCGCGATAGGCGGTCGCCCGTTCCATCTTGAGGTGCTCGTAGCCGCGCACCTTGTCCGGCAGCGCCGCGATGGCGACGACTTCAGTCAAGTTGTCGGAACTGATCAGTGGCATCAGCGCGTCGATGGCGGCGATGTACTCGGGAATCATCTCGCGCTCGACGTGGCGGACGTGCGCCCAGCCGAACACATCGAATGGCGTGCCACGCACGCGGCGCATCGAGCGCAGCGCCCAGAACGCTGGTGTTGACCAGCCGCCGAGATGGATCTTGCTGCGCCAACCCAATGAGCGCAGCGCCGGCGGGTGCAGCAGCCACGTGACCTTTGTGCGCTTCCCGCCGACGGACTGGGCCTGCAGACGTGACTCCGGCAGCAGCAGGAGTCGGGCGACCTCGTACTCGTCCTTGTAGGCCATCAGCTTGTACAGGTTGCGGGTGACCGCGTCAGTGAGGTCGTCGTGGCCGAGTGCCGCAACCCGTTCGACAACGTCGGTGAACCGAGCCGCGTAGGCCGCCGACTGATAGCCGACCAGGTCGACGGTCAGCCGTTCGAGCAGCGGCTGCTCGGTGGCAGCGGTTGCAATGCCCGCGGCAGCAGCGGTGGCTTCCGGGTCCGCGAACCATGCGCGCCCCCACGCGAACGCGGCAAGGTTCTTCTTCACGGCAACACCATTGAGCGTGATCGCCCGTTCGATGAGGTCCGGAGCCACCGGCACGTGGCCGGCCTGCACCCCAACGCCGAGGACGAACACGTTGACCGTGCTGTCATCGCCGAGCAGCCGTACGACGAGTTGCTGGGCATCGACACGAATGTGGTGGCGTGAGCTGCCGTCCAATCGGCCGTTCAGCTCCCCGAGCGGGAACGCACGGTCGGGGTGGATGACCATCGAGCCGGTGGCTACCTCCGCTGAGTTGGCCACCACCACCGTTCGCTCAGAGGACAGCGTGCGCAGCGTCGAGTCGTTGCCGCCGACAAGTTGGTCGAACGCCAACAGCACATCGACCGAGCCCGCAGTTGCCTTGTTCGAGGGTTGCGGCACGTCGAGCGACAGGCGTAGATCGCTGACCACCGGGCCGGCCTTCTGCGAGAGCCCGGTCTGGTCGAGACCGCGTACCTGGTAGCCGCCCAACATCGCAGCGGTACCAACGATCTGGCTGACGGTCACCACACCCGTGCCGCCAATACCCGACATGCGAATCGTGCAGTCGCCAACGGCGCCCGGTTGCGGCGCTGGCAGGTCGGCAGGCGGCGTGATTGCAGCCGACTTCCTCGCCCTGACCTGCTTCTCGGGCGCCACTGTCACCGTCATGAACGCGGGGCAGTCGCCCTTCATACACGAGAAGTCGAAGTTGCACGAGCTCTGATCGATGCGTGTCTTGCGTCCGAACGGTGTATCGGTGGGTTGCACCGACAGGCAGTTGCTCTTGTCGCCACAGTCGCCGCAGCCTTCGCACACGCGCTCGTTGATGACGACCCGAAACGCCGGTGTGTCGATGCGGTCGCGCTTGCGGTCGCGGCGCTTCTCGGCAGCGCAACGCTGGTCGTGGATCAAGACGGTGCAGCCGGGCACGGTGGCCAGGACTTGCTGCGCCTCGATGAGTCGGTTGCGACCCCACACCTTGATTCCCGTCGGCATCTCGATGCTGCGGTAGCGATCAAGCTCGTCGGTGGTGACGATGATCTGGCGGGCGCCCTCGGCCTGCAGCACCTTGCACAGCGTCGGTACATCCAGCTGGCCGAACGGGTCCTGCCCGCCGGTCATCGCAACTGCACCGTTGTAGAGAATCTTGTAGGTGATGTTGGCGCCGTTGGCGATGGCGGCCCGAATGGCTGTCATGCCGCTGTGGAACAGGGTGCCGTCGCCAAGGTTCTGGATGAGGTGTTCATCGTCGACGAACGGTGCCATCCCGAACCACTGCGCGCCCTCGTTGCCCATCGAGGTGAGGCCCACGATGTTGCCTGCGCGGCCGGGCTCCATCATCATCACCATGCTGTGGCAACCAATGCCCGCGCCGACCAGCGAACCCTCAGGCACCTTGGTGGACGAGTTGTGCGGACAACCTGAGCAGAAGAACGGTGAGCGGCTGACCGAGAGTGGAATCAATTGACGTGGCTCCGCGGGCGCGGGCGCCATCCGGTCGCCAAGCCGAGGTGCCAGTCGGCCGCGCAGGTGCGACGCAATTGAGTCGGCCTCCAGCGTGCCTGTCATTGGAAACAGCAAGGCATCATTCGGGGCGTGCTTGCCGTAGACGAGCGGTGCATTGGCGCGACCGTAGAGTGCGTCCTTGACCAACCACTCCAGGTTCTGCGTCTTCTCCTCGACGACAATCACTTCCTGCAAGCCGTCTGCAAACTCGCGCACTTGGGCCGCATCGAGCGGCACCGGCATGCCCAGTTTGAACAGTCGGATGCCAGCGGCGCGCAGTTCGTCGGGTGTGCGGAACCCAAGAATGCGCAACGCCTCCAATGTCTCGTGGTACGTGTGGCCGCTGGCGGCGATTCCCAGCCAGTCGCCGGGGCCGCGGACGGGGATGGTGTTGAGATGGTTGAGCACGCCGTACTGTCGGGCAAGCTCCAGCCGAACCTCATGGAATTCGCGCTCCAGCTCCAGCGTGAACGGGGTGATCACCTGGCCACTGGGGTGCGGCACCCACATCTTCCCGTCGACTTCCATCGTTGGCACCACGGGTGCGATGCGTTCGTGATGCAACTCCACCGAGCCGGTGCCATCGGCGACGGCCTCGACCACCTTGATACTGGCCCATACACCGCATGCGCGTGAGAGTGCGATGGCGTGACGACCGAGATCGATGGCCTCCTGCACGTCGCCCGGGTAAATGATCGGCATGTTGAGATCGACGAGCGTGGCGCCGCTGGACGAGGGCAACGTGCTGCTTTTGGCGGCCGGGTCGTCGCCAACCAACGCGACCGCGCCGCCCTTGTTGGAGGTGCCCGCGAACACCGCGTGGCGCAGCGCATCGCTGGCGCGATCAAGGCCAGGTGCCTTGCCGTACCAGATGCCGATGATGCCGTCGTAACGGCAGGAATCCAGCGTGACCGCCAGCTGCGAACCCATCACGGCGGTTGCCGCGAGCTCTTCGTTCATGCCCGGCTGGAACACCATCTTCAGTCCATCGGCGGTTGCTAACTTCGCGGCCGCGCTGACGTCACGGTCGTAACCAGCCAGCGGGCTACCCGGGTAACCGCTGATGTAGGCGGCGGTGTTCAGGCCGACGCGCCGGTCGGCGCGTAGCTGTTCGTATGGCAAACGGGCGAGCGCCTGCGAGCCACTGATGAAGGCGCGGCCTTCGTCAATGCGGTATCGGTCAGCCAGCTCATAGGTATCGATTACGGCCACGCGACCCATGATGTCACCTTCGCGGGCTGGGCGTGGCCCGGTCTACTTGCCCTGCAGCTTGAGCCACTTTTCGCGAGCTTCGCGATGGCCCTTTGCGCCGGACCCAATCATCCCGCCGGTGCGAACCTTGCCGACCGTGTCTTCCAGCTCCTTCATCAGTTCACTGATGTCGTCGGTGGGACCAGCCTGGCTGACGCGTTCGAGTTTCTCGTAGATCTTGCCCAAGTTCTCGCGGAACTGGTTGAACTCCTGGTCGAGTTCCTTGCGTGCGTCTTCGATGTCGTTGGCCATATCTGCACGGTAGTGCGCGCCAGAATGTGCCGATGGCGAAGGGCAGCACACCGGCAATCGTGATGTTGGAGGCGGCGGGCGTGGCCTTCACCGTCACCGAGTTTCATCACGAGCCGAGCGAGGGCAACTACGGCCTTGTCGCCGCCCAGGCATTGGGCATTGCGCCCGAGCGCGTCTTCAAGACGCTCGTCGCCAACCTGACCACCGAAGCAGGTGTCGAACAGGTCGTTGCGATCGTGCCGGTGAGCGGACAGCTGTCGCTGCGCGAACTAGCGGTCGCCTTGGGCGGCAAGCGAGCCGAGATGTGCCCTGTGGATCTCGCGCAACGGCTGACCGGCTACGTGGTTGGTGGCATCAGCCCGTTCGGCCAGAAGAAGCAATTGCGCACGGTTATCGACGAGACGTGCGTGCTGTTCGACACCATCTTTGTCAGCGGTGGCAAACGCGGCCTCGACATCGAGATCGTCGCCAACGATCTGGTGACGATGCTCAACGCCGCAGTAGCCCCCATCGGAACCGACCGCTGAAGTACGGTTCGCAGTCATGGCACGTGTGCGCGCTTGGTTGCTCGCAGGTCTTGCCGGCGTTTTGTCGGCAGGGTGCTCGGCCGCGTCGGCGGACCAGGCGGCTACCACGACAGCGACCGCTGCCGTCAGCAGACTGCCGGGCGCCGTGGTGACCACCCCGACGGTTTCGACCACGATCCCGCCGGCTTCCGCTGCGGCCCCGCCGACCTCCGCCACAGTTGTGGCTACCTCCGCGACGGTCCCAGCGCCGTGCGACGTGGTCGCGGTCGGTGACTCCGTGGGGGTCGATCTCATCGACAATGGCCTCGGCGATTCGTTGGCTGCTGTTGGCTGCGAGCTGAAGTGGGCGGGCGGCCGCCGCGGCATCACCGTCACCGAAGGGGCATCCGAACTCAGCGGGGCAAACGACATCACAGCCGACGTCGCCGTTGTCATTCTCGGCTATCACAACGCCAGATCAGAGACGCAGGCTGGCCGCTTCCCTTCGCTGATCGACACAGTGATGAAGGCTGCTGGGTCCAGGCTCGTCGTGTGGCCGATGCTGGCGGCAACAGATGATTGCTCCGACTCATACAAGACGGCCGCGGGGGTAGCCAGCGCCAACCTTCGCGACGCCATGGCTCGCTGGCCGAACCTGGTCGTCGTGGACTACCCGTCGGTACTCGCTGCCCATCCTGAGTACTCCGAGCAGCGTTGTCCGCACCTGCTCGCCGACGGCTCGAAGGCAGTCGCCGCCTGGCTGGCCGGAGAAGTTCGTGCCGCCGTCAACGCCGCAGCCGGCTGACTGCCCACGCACGCCACCAGGATCCACAACATCACGTAGCCAAGGCGGCCAGCCACCCCGGGCCAATCGACGTTGCCGGTGGTGAAGCCGCGGGAGAGTGGAGTGCCCGATACTTCGGCTCCGAACGTTGAATTCAATAGTCGCTACGGACTGTTCTTTGAATTCACGGTTCGACCCGAAATCTGGTCCTGGACGCGAAAGAACCCCGCCCAAAGGAGCGGGGCTCTTTTCGAATTCTTGCTCCCTCAGCCCGCCGGCGGGGGCGGAGGGGGTGGCGGGCTCATGCCGGGCGGCGGGGGCGGCGGCGGGGTGCCGCCACCCATGCTCGTTCCGCCAGAGTTACCGAACTGGCTCTTCATCTTGTTGATGTCCTTCAGGTCGTTCAAGTCGCCACCGGACTCCTTGAACATGGTGAAGGCGCCGAACGTTGCGGCAGCGGCCGCAATGATGGCGAGGAAGAGACCGAATGAAGCGCTGATCGTGAAGTACGGCGGCGAGTCATCCTCACCGATGAGGAGCTTCAGCAGCGTGAAGACTGTCGCCAGTGCGGCGACCGCGAGGTACGCAACCGCGGGCAGTTTCGGAACTTGTACTCCGAAGGCCGGCAGAATCAGGAGAACGGCGCCACCCAAGAGCAGCAATGCCCAGAGGCTTCCCCAGAGAAAGCCGATATCCCCCCAGGCGTTGGCAGAGTCGGAACCGCCCAAGCCCGTGATGCTGGCGTCCCCGAACTCGATCGAGTACCAGGGGAGGAACGAGGCGATCAAAAAGACGATGCCTGCCCCTGCAAATATTTGCCCGCCCTTACTGACTTTACTGAGATCCACGGATGCCTCCCGGTGTGCTCGACGATGACTGCTCAGATGCTGGCACCGTACACCTTGTAAAGACGGCCATCGCGCACCATAGATACGCGCATCGACCCGAGCTGCTGATGCACTGAAGATCAGCTGCTTGCTATCGTCCCGAAAGAGTCTGTGGCCGCGGACGTGATGGGGGACGGGCATATTGAAATCGCAGTTGAAGGTCACTGTCATCCGATGACCGCACACGAACATGGGGCGGTGTGGCAGCCGAGTGCTGTCGACCGCGCCCGACGATGGGCGGCAATGGGTTCACAGGGGATGACGGTGTGGTTCACGGGCCTTTCTGGCGCGGGGAAAAGCACACTCGCCGAGGCAACCTTGGCGACGCTGACAGCGGCTGGCCGTCCTGCGTACATCCTCGATGCGGACAACCTTCGCCATGGCCTGAACCGCGATCTTGGGTTCAGCCCGGCAGACCGAAGCGAGAACGCGCGTCGGGTCGCCGAGGTTGCGTTGGCGGTTGCCGACGCCGGGCTGATCTGCCTGGTGCCGATCATCAGCCCCTATCGAGACGATCGAGCTGCCGCTCGGCTGCGACATGAAGACAACGGGCTACCATTCGCGGAGGTCTTTGTCGACGCATCCGTAGCGGTCTGTACCGCCCGCGACCCCAAGGGCCTGTATCGGCGCAACGCCAGCGGCACACTCGCCGGCCTCACTGGTGTCGATGCGCCGTACGAAGCACCGCTCGCACCGGACCTACATCTGCTCACCGATGGGGCGTCCGTCGATCCGCTGGTGATCGACATCGTGCACGCGATCGACGCTCTGTTGGCGGCCACCCAGTAGCTGACTCCTTGTAAAGGCGTCCCGGGTGGGCCGCTGGCGGCGACCTACATTGGTGAGATGCCCATCGCGCTGCTTTCTGTGTTCGACAAGACCGGCATTGTCGAGCTGGCTGCAGGCTTACAGGCCGCTGGGTGGCGGCTGGTCAGCAGCGGCGGTACGGCCAAGGCCATCGCCGAGGCAGGCATTGCTGTCACCGACCTGGCCGACCTCACCGGGCTGCCGGCCATCCTCGATCATCGTGTGGTC
>JAYVVY010000180.1:0-5267 GCA_043786575.1 Ilumatobacteraceae bacterium | reverse complement strand
GAGCGGATGACGAGATTCGAACTCGCGACCCTCACCTTGGCAAGGTTGTGGTCACCGTCCGTACAGTCCGTCTAGTGCGCTGCAGTACTCCACAGTCCGGAAAACCGTCCGTCCAGTCCGTCTGTTCCGTCTAGTTCGTATACCGGTCTACCATCGCCTCGCCGAATACGCGTCCGGCCAGACGAGCACGAATCCGGTACTCTGCGTTCATGGATCAGGTCAACTACTCAGTGCGCGACAACCGCGCCATGTGGGCCGGGCGATCCTTGAGCGAGTGGGTGCCCGACCTCGTCGATGTCATCGTGAGCGCATTCGATCCGGAGACGGTCGTCTTGTTCGGCTCGGTCGCTGATGGAACCGATGGACCTGACTCCGACATTGATCTCCTCGTCGTGCTCGGCCACGCCCCGCTCGCCGACCGGCGCAGGCTGATGGTCGAGCTTCGCCGTGCCGCTAGAGCGATCGCCGCTCCGCATGATCTGCTCGTGACCAGCGTCAGCGACTTCGCTCGCAACCGCAACCTTCCGGGCAGCACAGAATTCGAACCTGGCCACCGTGGCTCCGTGGTCTATGAGCGACCGGCCGCCTGACATCGAGCCCTCGCCAGCACAGCGCTGGTTCCGCCTTGCCGAAGAGGACCTGATCGCTGCAAGTGTCCTACTCCGAGACGGATCCGCTGCCCTCCGAATCGCAGGGTTCTTGTCACAGCAGGCTGCCGAGAAGGCACTCAAGGCGGGCCTCTTCGCTGCCAATTCCGCGGTTCCTAAGATCCACGGGTTGAGCCAGTTACACGCGAGCTACCCGCCAGCCGACGCGCCAGACATCGACCCGGAGGATCTCGACATCCTCGACCCGTGGGTCATCGACGGTCGCTATGCCGCCGACCTTCCCGATCTCGGCGCAATTGAGGCGGAATTGCTTCTGGCCGCTGCCCAACGAGTCATCGACCAGGTCCGCCACCTGATCCGCTGACCTCCGGCTCTCACTCGGCCGGAGACGGCGTGGGCCGTGACCCGGCAGAATTTCCAACGGATTGTGTTCGCCATGCGTGTGTCTGCGTATGAACCCACACTGCGTTCTACCAACGGTCGGCACGGTGCCCCTGATGTCGGTCGAGCCGCGGTCGCCGCAGCTGATAAACCCTGCGGGAATGGTCGAGGAATTACCGGTCTGGGTGTTCGAGGACTTCTATCGACACGAGTACCCAGGGCTGGTGGCGGTCGCAGTTGCACTGACGGGTGATCGTGAGGGCGCGCAAGATCTCGTGCAAGACACGATGGTCAAGGCATTCGTGCGTTGGGACCGGTTGGCCGGGTTGGATCGCCCCGGTGCATGGTGCCATCACGTGCTGGTCAACGCGTGCCGCTCTCGTCTTCGTCGGCGATTTACAGAGCGTCGGTACCTGGCTCGTCTCCGTCGTGAGGAGCCGTCTTCCGCCGAGCCTTCGGCCGACACGATCGCGTTTTGGACCGCAGTCAGAAAGCTGCCGACCCGTCCGCGTACGGTGGTTGCTCTCTACTTCGGCGCTGACTTGACGAGCGTGGAGATCGCCAAGGTGCTGGACATGCCGGAGGGCACCGTCCGCAACGATCTCGCTGTGGCACGGCGGTATGTAATGGGTGCCTTGGGGAGGCCGTGGTGAGTGACCACCCGGATCAAGGCAGCGCAACGACCTCTGACGTCGGCGACGAGTTCGAGCGTCTGGGTCGCACTGCGGGATCGGAGCTGCGCACGCCGCCTCCCCGTGACGGACATCGACTGGTCGAACGCACGAGCAACGTCCGCCGCGCAACGCTGGGGACGCTCACGGTTGGAACGACGCTGGCAGTCGTTGTCGGCGGGCTTCTCGTCCTGACACGCGACCCTCACTCGCGGGAGAATGACCGACCCGTGGACGTCACGACAACCACTCACTCGTTGGTGACCCCGACCTCGTTGGTGCCGTCCGTTGGCGCCATTGGATCGTTTCGTGTGCTGGCTGACTCACGACTGGAACCGAATTTCCCCGCTGCGGCGACCTGGACAGGCGACGAGGCAATCGTGCTCGGCATCAACGAGGCCGGCGGCCCGCTGTCGGCGGTGGCGTTTCACCTTGGACGCGATCAGTGGCGGCAACTTGCCGACCCACCGGTTGCGCTGACGAGTGACTCGCTGTTCACGCTGAACCAGATGACCAGCTGGACGGGCTCGGAGATGCTGGTTTCGACGAACCAGGGAGCCGTGTTCGCCTACGACCCGGTCGATGATCTTTGGCACGCGCGCAGTGCCGCGCAAGATTCGATGGGCCTCTCGGCGTCGGACTCGCAGCTAGCTGTCTCACCGAGGGGTGTACTCGCGCAATCGTCAGTGGGATGGTGGTGGTACGACAACTTGACGGACAGCTGGCAAGCGCTGTCCTCGCCAGAACTCGGCACCAGATACACCGCGATCGACGTGCTCAATTCTGGTGCAATGGTGGCAACTCTTGTGGACGGCTCGACGATCACCTCGTCGGTGTTCGACATCAATTCGAGTCACTGGAGCGACGGGCCGCCTGTCGAGTTGGTCAGCCAACGCGGGGAATCGCGATGTGACGCCGCGGACGGGCTTCTGGTCTGCTTCGCCGAGGGGTACGGGACCTCGCACGGTGTCGTCATCGATCCGCTGGTCGGCTCCACGGCAAACTTCAGCCTCGGTAACCACTCGAGCAGTCTCAGTGCGAAAGGGATTCCCTGGTTCGCTCACGCCTGGAAGCTCCTCGTCCCTCGCTCGGGGACATGGGAAGACCTGCCAGAGCTCGGAGACGTCGACGGATTTCAATCGGCAGTCTGGACCGGTTCAGAGATTGTCTTCTTCGGCGGCCGCAACTCTGCGGCGTCCGTCATCGCAGGAGTAACCGCTGCCTACACGCCGGTGAGCCGGCCAGGCCGATGAGTTCACACGACCACAAGCCCTAAATCGAGGAGTGACCATGTCCCGAACCACAGTCTGCCAGGCCAGCCTCGTGGCGTTTTCGTTGCTGGCGCTCGGCGCCAGCGCCTGCGCCTCGGAATCACCTGACGCCGCCACCACTGCGGCTCCGGCCTCAACCTCGACCGTCGTGGCCGTCGATGTTGCGGTCGACGCTTCCTTCGACGTCGCCGACGGCGAACCTTGGATCTTGTACCAGGCCCGCACCACATACGAGAAGGTGTTCCTCGTCCGGCCGGACGGCACCGGCCTCCACTCGCCAACGCTCGACCTTCCTGGTACCCACCAGACGAATCCAGACTGGTCGCCGGACGGTCAACGCCTCACGTTCATCGTGACGGAGAACGCGACAGAAGACCTGTGGATCGCCAACGTCGATGGAACCAATGCTGAACGGGTCGTTGACTGCGAAGACCCGTGCATGGTCATCGACGACCCTTCATGGTCTCCCGACGGTCGCTCGATCGTGTACAGCCGCACGGTGGGCGGTAACAGCGCCAGTGAGAACACACTCGAGCTCTTCCACCCAGACGACGGCACGACCACGGTGCTGCTCGGCGGAGACCCGACGGTGTTCTACTCGGGAGCTCGGTGGTCGCCCGATAGCCGATCGATCGTTGTCGAAGTAGTGCAGAAGGCCGGGCCTGATGCGGAGGCGGAGGTCACCGGAGTCGTGCTGTCCATCGTTCAGCTGAAGTCCGCCCCGCCGGCAGTTACGGCACTTACCGATCCCGCACTCTTTGCAGTGACGGCCGACTGGAGCCCGAACGGCGAACTGATCGTCTTCTCGGCACTTGCCGCAGCGAACGACGAGGCATCCGACCTGTTCACCATTCGTCCCGATGGCTCGGCACTCACGCAGCTCACCACACTCGTTGCGGACGGAGGAAGTGCCGCCGAACCCACGTTCACCCCTGACAGCGCCCGCATCGTCTTCGTCGCCCAGATCGAGCCCGGCGGCGACGGTGTACTTGCGACCGTCGACATCGACGGGTCTGGCATGCAGCCAGCCATCGGCGACGAATATCACCAGGGGCGCCACCCCAGGTTCCGTCCAGCCGTCTGACGGTGATCAGGCCTCGTCGGAGCCCGCGACGGGCGGGAATGATTTCGGCGACCGCGTTTGTGGCATTGCCGAGGGCGGACGGCAGCGTATTAGCGCAGGCTTTCTCGGCCGATGCCGCCTGAAAACTCTCAAGGCGGGAAGGCGTATCTACGGCACCGAGGCCAGCATCGACATCGACGTGCGCTACAGCGCGTCCAGAATCAAGCGTCGAGCAGCTACCGAAGTCACTGTCAATCAGCAACCGAAGCCGCGTCCCAAAACTGTCACCCACCTACCGGAGCCACAACGTCAAGCATCAACCGGAACTGCACAGGACAGCACAGGCACGAAATGGGCATGTCATGGGGCACGCACCACCGAAAACGCAAGCCAGCGGCCCTAGTAGGGCCGCTGACCTGGTGTTTCTTGGAGCGGATGACGAGATTCGAACTCGCGACCCTCACCTTGGCAAGGTTGTGGTCACCGTCCGTACAGTCCGTCTAGTGCCCTGCAGTACTCCACAGTCCGGAAAACCGTCCGGGAAATCCGTCTAGTCCGTCCAGTTCGTATACCGCTCTACCATCACACACGCGC
Organism: Ilumatobacteraceae bacterium; assembly: GCA_043786575.1. Classification (GTDB taxonomy): domain Bacteria; phylum Actinomycetota; class Acidimicrobiia; order Acidimicrobiales; family Ilumatobacteraceae; genus UBA668. The sequence continues at coordinate 679 of JAYVVY010000180.1, read as the reverse complement.
TATGTGCCCGTCAGCTTGCCTTGCGAACGACAGCGTGGCCGCTACGCACCATCTTGGCGATGGACCGGTTCTCGATCAGCCGCGTACCGACCACGACCGCGAGTTCTTGACCAACGGCGCCAGCGACGCGCTCCAAGGTCTCCAACGTCGGACGCGTGCCACCATTCTCCATCCGCGCGATCGCAGACTGAGTCGTGCCCATCCGGCGGGCCAACTCGACCTGAGTCAAGCCCGCGTCGACGCGGAGCTGATACACCAGTTCGCGAAACGCCGTGATACGGGCCTCATCCTCCACGACGTCACGGACCCGACCTGCGTCAGGTCGAGGCACCGATTTCCAGTTCGTTCGCTCACTCATCTTGATCTCCTGTCAGTCCGTGCTCGGTCATACACCGCTGCACTGCTCGCTGTGCCCTGTCCACCTTGCTGCGCTCATTCGGCGGGGAACGTCAGAAGTTCGTACGTCGCCTGGGCGGCCTGGCGTTGGCCGGCGTCGAGTTGTAGCCACATCGGCCTGCGAGGGTCTGTCACCTGTTGCTCGATCTGGCGAAGCAGGTCGATGTCGGCGTCCGTGAGGCCGGCCCGAGTCTCGTCCGGGTCGGCTTCGATCGTGAGCAGGAACGCAACATCTTGGAGATGCCGTGGGCTCGCTGCGGTGCGAGCGTCAACCGCTGCGGCG
>JAYVVY010000179.1:0-2802 GCA_043786575.1 Ilumatobacteraceae bacterium | reverse complement strand
GGGATGACCGCGGCGTACGCATGGCCTGCCGGCTGCAGCGGCCCGAACACATTGAAGAACCGGAAGGCCAAGGCGGGGAGGCCGTAGGTGTTGGCCCAGGCCAGCGTGTACGACTCGGTTGCCAGCTTCGAAGCGGCGTACGGCGACATCGGCCTGGTGGCCAAGTCCTCGTGCTTGGGCAGCACCGGGTTGCTGCCGTACACACTGCTACTGCTGGCGACGATGGTGTGCAGGTTGCCGTGGCGGCGCGCCGCCTCCAGCACCATGGCCGTGCCGGTGGCGTTGGACAGGTGGCTGGCCATCGGGTCAGCGACGCTGCGCGGCACGCTGCCCAGCGCGGCCAGGTGCACGATGGCCGCTGCGCCGGCACATGCGTCATCGAGAGCGGCGTCGTCGAGGATGCTGCCCTCGATGAAACGAACAGGAAGCCCCGCGATGTTGGCGGCATTACCGGTGACCAGGTTGTCCAGCACCACCACGTCGTCGACACCGGGGGTGGCCAGCAGCCGCCGGCACAGGTTGGCGCCGATAAAACCGGCTCCGCCGGTGACCACTACTCGCATGGGGCGCAAGGCTACGCGTGCGGCGAAGCCGTTGACGTCGATGACGACGTCGATGGGCGGTCGACGGTGGTGAGCCGGTGCAGCAGCTCGCCGCAGCGTGCGTCGTTGAGCTCGGCAGCGTGGTGGCCCAACATCAGTACGCCCTGCTCCAGCAGCTCCGACTCGATGGCGATGGTGGACACTCGCTGGATCGACGGGTGCACGGTCGGCTGCTCGGTCTCGTCCAGCGCGGTCAGCTCTTCCACCAGCTTCTCGCCGGGCCGGGTGCCACTGATTCGAATCTCGATGTCGGTGCCGGGCTTGCGGCCGGACAGGCGGATCATGCGCGTGGCCAAGTCGTAGATGGAGACGGGCTCGCCCATATCGAGCATGAACACCTCGCCACCGGACTTCGGGTCTGCCAGAGCGCCGGCTTGCAGCACCAACTGCACCGCTTCCTGGATGCTCATGAAGAAGCGCGTCATGCGTTTGTCGGTGACCGTCACCGGGCCGCCGGCTTCGATCTGGCGCATGAATGTGGGCACCACACTGCCGCGGCTACCCAGCACGTTGCCGAAGCGAACTGCGCAAAAGGCTGCGTGCCGCGGTGCGCGATTGATGACCATCTGCTCGCACAGTCGCTTCGAGGCGCCCATCACCGACGAGGGGTAGACAGCCTTGTCGGTGGAGATCATGACCAGGCGCTCGACGCCCACTTCCAGCGCCGAGTCGAGCACGTTGGAGGTACCCACGACGTTGGTACCCACGGCCTCGGCGGGGTGCGCCTCCAGCAACGGCACATGCTTGTGTGCCGCCGCATGGAACACCACGCTGGGTCGGTGCAGGTTGAACACCATCTGCATTTGACGGCGATTTCGGATGTCGGCCAGTACTTGCACGATCGGGCCATCGAGGTCGGCAGCAATGTCGTGAAGGTGGGTTTCGTCGTGGTCCAGCAGCACCAGCTTCAGCGGGTTGCAGGCGGCCACCTGGCGCGCGATCTCGCTGCCGATGGAACCACCGGCACCAGTGATGAGTACGCAGCGACCGGTCAACATCTTGGTGACTGCGTCGAGGTCGGTGTCGACCTGTTCGCGACCCAGCAGGTCTTCAATGCGCAGGTCGCGCACGTCGCGCAGCGAGGCACCGCCGCGCATAGCAGTGGACATACCGGGAACGATCTTCAGCGCCACGTCGGCAGCCTCGGCGGCGGCCGCGGCACGGCGAATGGTGGCCTGCGGAGAGTTGGTCATTGCGAACACGGCCAGGTGGGCTCCAGTGGCGGTGACCACGTCGGGCAGATCGTCGATGCCACCCAGCACGTCGATACCCATGAATGAGCGGCCCTGGTGCGCCGGGTCGTCGTCGATCACGGCAACCGGGCGGAAGCCGGCACGCGGGCTGCGCAACATGTCCGAGACCAAGCTGGCGCCAGCGTCGCCGGCACCGATGACCACGACCCGCATACCGGGCTGCTCGCTGGCACGGCGAAACGAGAACAGACGAGATTGAAAGCGAACGAGCGCCATCAGGAAGGTGGCGACCAGCGTGCCGCTGAACACGACGGAGAACGGCATTCGTCGCTCAATGAGCTCGAGCCCGAAAAGGCAGGCACCGACGATGAGGCCCGACAGAACCAGGCGGCGAGCCTCGTACATGCTGGCGTGACGCCACAGCTTGCCGTACAGGCCCAACGCCGTGTTCGTGACCACCACCAGGACAAGAGCGATGGGGATGAAGGTCCGCGACGAATTCCAGAAGCTCTTCGGCACCGCCCCGTCGAAGCGCAGCACCAGCATCGCAACAAATGCGCAGTAGGTGAGCAGAAGGTCGAGCACCACGACGACAAGGTCGCTGCGCACCTGCACGGTGCGTGATGCCAGTCGGGCCCACAGGCCCTTTCGAGTTGTTTCAGTTAGTTCAGCCATGGGACCTCCCGCGGTCGTGGGCAGAGCGAACAACCTACCTGTTCAATCCGAGCCACGTCCAGGAGTTGGTATCGGCGTTCACGCAATGGACATTGAGGCGAAACCTGCGCGCAAGCAGGAACCTCCAGGTGTTGGTCCTGAAGATGCGGGTCCTGGCGGGTAGCGTCGGCGGCTGTGCCAACTCGTGTGCTCTGGGTCATCAAAGGTCTCGGCCCGGGTGGTGCCGAGCGTTTGCTGGTCGCGGCCGGCAATGCCCATCACCTCGACCGTTATGCCATCGAGTGCGCGTTCGTGCTGCCGTGGAAAGACCACCTGGTCGCTGCGTTAGAGCA
>JAYVVY010000178.1:0-12765 GCA_043786575.1 Ilumatobacteraceae bacterium | reverse complement strand
AACTCGTTCTGGGCACTTGCCATCAGTGAGGGCCTCCGAGGAGCGCCCACCCAGTTCCTCGCAACCTTCGACCCGGTCGCCTCGCCGGCTCAAATGGTCAGCCACGCTGGCGACCGCACGGCGAAGGAGGTCCTAGCCAGTTTCTCCGCATCGGCATCAGCGCTGGCCGACCTCTGGGCATCGCTGGGAGACGATGGGTGGTCCGCCATCGCCGAGGCCCCGCCCGGCCACGTCAGCGTCAGCACTGTCACCCACCATGCGCTGTGGGACTCGTGGGTGCACGAGCGCGACATCCTGCTTCCCCTTGGGATCGCACCCGCCGAGGAGGCCGACGAGATCGCCGCGTGTCTTCGTTATGCGGCCGCGCTCGGCCCCGCATTAGCTCTCAACAACGGCACCGCTCTGCGCGGACTACTCGGCGTCGCGGTCTCCCACCCGCACGTAGTGGCCACGGTAGAAGTGGCGGCACGTGTACATGTGCGCTGCCAATCGGACGGCGACACCGACGCCGACGTCACGCTCACGGGAGGCGCCGTGGCGCTACTCGAAGCGCTCAGTATCCGAACGAGGCTGGAGCAGCCGATTCCTGAAGAGCATCGCTGGATGTTCACCGGCCTCGCCGAAGTTTTCGACGTCGCGCAGCCCTGACCCTCACCCTGCCCAACTTTCAGCGGGATGGGTCGCCGCCACGTACAACGCCGACGCGCAAGCCGTCGACGAGTTCGTTGAGACCTCCCCCACCCGGCAATGTGGCGCGTTCGCGCAGCGCAAGGCCGACCTCATGTGCCACCAACGACGCAACGGCTTGCGTGAGCTGCAACCTGGCGCGCCGACCGAACGACACAGCGTCCGCAACATTCCGAGACGCCTCATTCCACAGTTCCGCGACCACGAGGTCCGCCAACGCAGAAGCTTGCACGCGGGCTCCCGCAGACAAACCGGCAGCCATGTCGACCGCGGCATTTGGCGAAGCACCCGCCGTGATCACATCGCCCACCAGCGCCAACAGCGCTGGCGCGCGCACGTGCCACTTCGACCCGATCTTGCTGATGAGCCCGACCTCGATTGCCCGACTTCTGAGCGCAGGATTTGCCAGTGCGCTGACGACCGCGACGAGCTCAACCGTCGTGTACGCAACCGCGCCCTCGTCGATAGCAACCGACGCGGTGCCGCGGAGCACGTCGGTGAGCGAGCGGCCCGATGCGTCCGCTGCACAGAGGTCTCGAATCGCCGCCAGCGAGTAGCCCCGGTCCTGCAGGCGCGCAATCAATTCCAGCCGCCGACGATGGGACTCGTCGTAGCGACCGACACGCCCCTCCATCCGCGGTGCATCGATGAGGCCCTGCGTACGGTACTCGCGAAGCGTCCGGGTAGGCAGACCAACGAGCGCCGCCATCTCGTCGATCGACCACGAGATCACCATTGGCCGGGAACTTTCAGTGGACATTGCCGGTATTTACCGTTACGGTCATGTGCGTGAGTATTACCGAAGAGAGCCAGCCAGTCAAACACCCCGCCGAACTCGATCAGGTGCTCGCCCTGCTTCGTGATCAGTTCCACGCACCCGAGCTGGCCCTCGCTAAGGCACCGCGTCAACTCACCGGCGGCTTCTGGGCAGAATTGTGGCTGCTCTCCCTCACCGGGAACCCGAACTGCGACCTTCCAAGCACGGTCGTCCTGCGCCTCGCCCCTGACGCGAATCTTGCCGCATGGGAGGTCACCGTGCAGTCTGGCGTGGCGAGACAGGGGTACCCGACGCCGCGAATCCATGCCTCGTACATGACGCCCGCATCCGGTCAGAGGGCGTGGTACGTCATGGACTTTGTGGCCGGTTCTCCGTTGATCGGCGGCCTCAGCGGGGCTCGTGCGTTGCGCGCCTTGCCCCACCTGGCGAAGTCGCTGCCCGACACACTGGCGCGCGCCGCTGCGGACCTGCACCGGCTGGACCCGGTGCCAATTGATGCTGCACTCAGGGACATCGCGGGCCACACAGTCGGCGTCGACGGCCTTCTTGAGCGGTACCGGGAACGCGCCGACGAGCTCAGCAACGTCCCGCTGCAGCGAACACTGGCACGGCTTGCTGCAACTCGCCCGGATCTGGATCTGCAGGTGGTGTGCCATGGCGACCTACACCCCTTCAACGTGCTCACCAACGGCGACGAGTGGGTGGTGCTCGACTGGACGCCAAGCCAGGTTGCACACCCCGCATACGACCTGGCGTTCACTCATCTTCTGCTGGCTAATCCCCCGCTCGCGCTCCCCCGACCGATTCGGCCACTCGTCAACGCGGTCGCACGCCGGCTCGCCAAGCGCTTCCTCGCCACGTATCGCGCGCTCGGGCCGCACCCCATCGACCACGACACATTCGAATGGTTTCGCATCCTGCAGGCGTGCCGCATCATGATCGACCTCGCCAGCTGGCAGGCCGACGGCACCTTGCAGGACCGAGCAGGACACCCGTGGCTGGTGATCGAGCCGGCCATCGCACCGATGTTCGACACGGTGGAGATCAAACCACCCGGCCGTGTCACCCGCCCGGTGCGCTGACATCGTCAGTAAGGGTTCAGCACCAGCAGCAGACCGGAGCGAACCATGACCGACGTCATCACTGTGCCAGCAGCGGGCACGCACCGTGGAGCCCCAGCATTGTCGACGCTCGCGTGCGGCGTTTTCGGCGGCTTCACACTGGGCGTCGCAGCGCGCGCCTGGATGCGCCTGATCTCCGACGATCCCGAGTTCACTTGGGCGGGCACACTCTTCATCATTGGTGGCTTCACCATCTTCGGCACGCTGCAATCCATCGTCGCCGTGGCTCGCGGTCGCGTCAGGCGGCGGTGGGCACTCACCATTGTCCGCGTCCTCGGCATCGTGGCAATGATGCCGTTGTTCGTCGCCGCTGGCGCAATCATGTTCCCAACGGTGATGGGCGCGGGACTGGCGCGAGCGCGGTCCGATTGGCCTCGGTGGGTGCGAGTCCTGTGCGTGGTGGTCGCACTCGCTCCGATCGCGCTGGTCGCCAGCCAGCTAGTCGGCGACTTCGGCTGGTCACTTCACTCGTTGGCCGGATTGCTGATGCTGCTTGTCGTGTATGGCATCATCGTGTGGGCAACGCGCTTCACCTTCGAGCCCCAAGCCGACGGGTGGCGGCTGCCCGGCGGCGTGCGAATTGCGCTCCTCGTTCTTGCTCCCATTCTCTTCCTCTTGGCGTTGGTAGGCGGGGGCGGCATCAAGTAGCCGCGTCACCAGCCGCCGTGTCGTCAGCGGCTGTGTCGCCGCTGTCACTTGGCGCCTGCTCAATGCGCAAGATCCAGGTGCCCGGTCCCGGCGGCGGCGCCGATCCAACTGGACTGGCTGAGTGCGGACGGTTGCTGGACAACAAACCACCAATGATCGGGAGCGCCACCACGTTGAGGGCGTGCAGCACCCCCATGATCAGCAGCATGCCGCCAACGCGGGCCACTTCGTGCTGCAGTTGTTCGCCAGTGGAATCCCAGTTGGTTGGTTCAACGAACGTCACGGAGAACAGCACGAACGACGTGAAGATGAGGTAGTAGGCGACATCGGTGAGGACGAGATAGCTCTTGCCGGTACGCGGGTTTGCTCGGAACACGTCGGCGGCGTACGAGCGACCGAAGCGTTTGATGAACGGCCCTAGCCCTACCGCCAAGGCGACGAGCACGATGTTCGTGATCAGTTCAATTACCCACCAAGGCATGTTCAACCTCCTGTTGTCGTCGTTGTTTTCAAAGTTCGAGAATGAAAGGGCGAGCACTGCGTTGGCGATTACGAATGCCACGAGCCCACCCGCCAACCGCCATCGGAAGCGGCGGCGCGCCCGCCCGTCGTCGATAGAACGAGTGACGCGGGCGAAGAGATCGGGGTTCTCGTGCACCGTCGAGCGCACACCGGCAAAGGCCTCCGCCAGTCGTCGTTCGAGCGTTGCTTCGCTCACGTCGTCCCCAGCGTCCGGTCGAGGGCGACCATAGCGCGCTGCAGGTGGGTCTTCACCGAGTTGACCGAGATTCCCAGCGTCGCGGCGGTGGCCTCGTTCGAGCTCTCCTCGAAGTAGCGCAGCGTGATGCAGTCCCTTTGCCGTTGCGGCAGTCGACGAACCGCTTCAAGCACTCGAAGGTGTTCCTCTGAACGAACCAGGTCGTCCGCGATGTGATCTGCAACGTCCACCTCGCGACCGCGCGTCGCGTGATGGCGCAACGAGACCAGACCTCGACGATTGTGATCGCGGGCCAGATTCAAGACGATGGAGCGCAGGTACGCAGGTGCGCTGTTGATGTCGTCGATTCGTCCCGCGTGGCGAGCCAGACGTAGGAAGGCCTCCTGCACAATGTCCTCTGCTGCGTCTCGATCATCGACGAAGAGCCGCGCCAGCCGAACGAGCGAGCGACCCTCCAGCTCGAAGAGATGCACTACCAACTCCTCCGCGGACTCGCTGATCGCTTCGCCCTGCACCCGCGCGGCGGCGATCGCCATCAGGAATGGAGGCCGGCACAGTGCATGCACAGGCCCAAGCCTTGCACTCCCGGCTAGTTCACCTGTCCAGACCGATAGCACCACGTCTGAACAGACGAAGCTCGCTGCCCGATGGGTGACGCGCAAGATGGCGTTCTCACGGTTGCTTTAGCGGCGCCGGGTCGAACCCGTACTCGCCGGGTCCAGGACGCCGGTGACATCGATCGCGGTGGTATCGATGGCCGAGTACGGCAGGCGAGCGAAGAACTCGTCGGCGTGCCCGGCCAGCGCGCGCACGGCGATGTAATTGGCACTGCCGCCGATGACCGCACCGATACCCAGTGGCAGTGCCGTCCCCAACGCGATCGCACCCCGCCGCGCCCCGTAGCGTTTCACCAGTTGCGGAGTCAGCAACCTGTTGACGGTACGCAGCGTGGTGATAGGCAGGCGAGCGCCGGCGGCTGGCCGCAACCCGGTGTTGGCCTCGTTCAGCGCTCTGGTGAAACCTTCTCGCGCGGAGCCACCGTAGATCAAGACCGCCAGCAACCAGGCTCGCCGTTCTTCTACCGTCGGTTCCGATCGGCCGTGTAGAGCAGCGACAGTCAGGATCAGGTCGCCGGCGCGCGCCGTGAACCAGGCCAGTTCGGCCGTGGCCGCCATCAGCGTGATCGTGGTGCCCACCGCGGGTGTCGCCGCTGCGGCCCCGGCAGTGGCACCGAACGCGCCGAGCTCCCTCGCGAATGAATCGGTGAGCGACTTCATCTTCTCCGGCCGCACATCACCCTTCAGCCCTGCCGCACGCGTCACGGCTGCGTCCCAGCGCGAGCTACTGACCTGATCGATGCTGGCGATCATGCTCTGCGCCAGGCGCTCAATGTCGGCAGGGTTCAGCTGCCGCACGAACGTCTGCAATCGCTCGCGGGCGGCGGCCGGGGTGAGCTTCACACTGTAGTTGTAGCGCACCCGGCTGGCCCGGCCATTGAATTCGGGTTCGGCGTGGCCTTCGCCGTCAACTGGGCCGCCGCCTGATCCCCGCCGATCAGGTACCGCAGAAGGTCCGGTAGCCAGTCGTCGCCAGGGCGGGCTCGGCGTAACGCTCGAGGCCTTCGCGCTGTTCGAACGGCCGCGTGACCGCGTCCAACAGCCGGTGCAGCGCAACGAGGTCGCCCTCGTCGCTGGCGGCGCTGAGGGCTTCCTCAACGAGGTGATTACGGGGAATGTAGATCGGATTGACGGCATCCATTGCCGCGGCCACGTGGCTGAGGTGGCGGCCTTCGCCTGCGAGGCGGTTCCTCCAGCGGCTCGCCCACTCGTCGAGGGCAGGCGGCGTTTCGAAGCTGGAGAGCGCCCGGAAGAACGATGTGAAGTCGAGTTGCTCTTGATGGAGCAGTGCGAACACATCATTGACAAGTTCCGTGTCACCCGGGTCGGCGGTGACCAGCCCGAGCTTCGCACGCATTCCCGTCAGCCATGCCCCGTTGAAGCGGTCGACGAAACCGTGGATCACCGTCGTCGCCAGCTCTACCGCTCGTTCGCTGGCGACGTCGATCAGCGGCAGCAGTGTCTCGGCGAAGCGCGCCAGATTCCACTGGACAATCGATGGTTGGTTGCCGTAGGCGTAGCGACCGTTGTGATCGATGGAGCTGAACACCGTCGCCGGGTCGAACCTGTCCATGAACGCGCACGGGCCGTAGTCGATGGTCTCGCCGGAGATGGTGGTGTTGTCAGTGTTCATCACGCCGTGGATGAAGCCCACCAACATCCATTGAGCGACGAGTTCGGCCTGCGCCTGTGTGACCGCCGCCAGCAGGCCGAGGTAACGGCCATCGGCGCCAGCGAGTTGCGGATAGTGGCGATCGATCGCGAAGTCGGCCACCCGCTGAACCATCGCCGTGTCGTGGTGCACGCTGGCGTACTGGAAAGTGCCGACGCGCAGGTGGCTGGCGGCAACACGTGCGAGCACGGCCCCGGGCAGCATGGTTTCGCGCGCCACCTGGTCGCCGGTGGCCACTATCGCGAGCGCCCGAGTGGTTCGGATGCCAAGCGCATACATGGCCTCACCGATCACGTACTCGCGCAGCATCGGGCCAACGGCGGCAAACCCATCACCACCCCGAGAGAATGTCGTGCGCCCGCTGCCCTTGAGGTGCAGGTCGCGGCGAAGGCCGTTGATGTCCTGCAGTTCGCCAAGCAGCAGTGCCCGCCCATCGCCGAGCCGTGTCGAGAAGCCTCCGAACTGGTGGCCCGAGTACGCCTGCGCCAGCGGCTTCGCACCCGCTGGCACCGCATTGCCGACCAAGGCGGCGACCCCAGCAGTTGATGCGAGCCACTCGGCGTCCAGCCCCAACTCGGCTGCGAGCGCAGTATTGAGCACAAGGAGTCGCGGCGCCGACGCCCCGGCCGCCAAAGCGAACTCGTACATCCCAACCAGCTCCAGCGCAAACGAGCTGCCAAGGCGTCCATCGAGCGTCACACCCAAATCCTAATGGAGGGTTCCCAACCCTCCCCAGGTGCTCGGAACCCTCCATTGAGAACTGGCGGTGTTGGCGATATGTTCGAAAGTGACTTCCCCGTCACTTCTGACCGTGGAGGTTTCTCATGTCCCAGCTCACCGCCGCGGCCATTGTCGTCGTGCATCGCCAGCTTGGTGCCATCACCAGCGAACAGCTCATCAGTGCCGGTGTCTCGCGTCGTCAGCGGGCTCGCCTTCTCGAGGATCGGGTGCTCAGCGCCGTTGGCCATCGGGTCTATCGGGTCACCGGCATCCCTTTGACCCTGGCGGCGCGAACTGTCGTCCTTTGCCTGCAGCATCCGGCAGGATTCATCACTGGGCCGACCGGGGGCGGACTTGTGAATCTGCGTCGAATGCCGAAACTCTCCAAGGTGGTTTTCTGCATGCCTCATGGTGCTCGATTCGACTGTCCGAACTTCGCCGAGCTTCGTCAATCCAGAGTGACCCCCGACGACCACGCCCGCACCCTCGACAACGGGATTCGAATCGCCACATTCGAGCGACTCGCGTTCGACCTCGCACGCGACCTCTCCATTCCCAATCTCTCGTCCGTCATCGAGCAGATGCTCCAGAGGAAGGACACAACAATGGAAGCGCTCACCTCTGTCGCTCGATTGCTGTGCGCGCGCCGACGTGCCGGTTCGGCGACCTTCGCAACCACGCTCATCCGTCGCCATGGCGGCGCGGCCGCCGACTCGCACCCAGAACTCACGGTCCTCGAGGGCCTTTTGCAACGCGGGTTGCCGGTAGTGCCGCAGGAGCGCCTCGTTCTGCCGAACGGTCGCAACATTCGCATCGACATGGCGGTGCCAGCACTGCGTTGGGCTGTGGAGGTGGACGTCCACCCGGACCACCTCTATCTCGAGGGAACCACCGGTGACAAACGACGAGACCGACAGCTTCATCTCATCGACTGGCAGGTCGAACGGGTCACATCATTGGATCTTCTGGATCTCCCAGTGCTACTGGATGAGCTCGTTTGCCTCTACCGTGAAAGGTCCCGCACCACCTAATGGAGGGTTCCCAACCCTCCCCAGGTGCTCGGAACCCTCCATTTGGGCTATTGGCGGGTCTGTTCGGCGCGTTCTGCGGCGGCCTCTACGTCGGCGTACTTTTCGGGGCTGGCTTGCACGACGATTTCGTGGAGAACACCGGTGAACTCGTAGGGCGCGGCGTAGCGCTGCGACACCGCTGAGCCGTGGTCGCCGCCGACGCTGGGGCCGATGGACGAGATCATTCGCATGAACAATCCCAAGTCGGCAGCGCCCGCGACGCGACCGTCGACGACGATCTCCGCGCTGCCCAGCATCCCTTCGCCACGACGCAACCGCACCGCCAGCTCGACGTCGCCAACCGGCAGCTCCACGTCGGACTCGATGATGGTGTGGTCGCTGAACGCGTTGTAGTCCAGTACGAGTCGGCCTCCCTGCACGAACATCGAGATACCCGAGTTCTGAGTGCCGGTGGCGAACAGCACGCCCTCGTCGCCGGGAGCCAACGTGACCGTCGCTGTCAGGTCGACATGGCGACCGCCGATTGCGGCCGATGCTTGCGCGGGTAGCGGCGACATCGGCGGGCGGTAGACGTAGCGACGGTTCTCCGGATGCGGCGACTGTTCACGGAACCGAGGACCGAAAAGCGTGAACCCGCGATCATCCAACGGCAACACACCATGGCGTTCGGCCTCGGTGTCCCACAGCGCCACCAGTTCTGCCAGCTTCTCCGGGTTCGCCACCGCCAGGTCGTTGCACTCTGAACGATCAACTGCCAGGTGGTAGAGCTCCCAGGCCTCGGTCGCGTAGTCGGCACCGGCCATGTGCTTGAGCACGGCTTTCCACTCACCCGCAATCAACGCCAGGCTGCCACCGTTCTCGAAGTACTGCACCTGGTTGGTGGCGGGCGCAGCGGGGTCGGCCAGCACGGAGGCAAACGAGTGCCCCGTCACCGGCAGCTGCGCCAGGCCTCGGCGTACGGACGGCGCCGTCACGCCCGCCAGCTCGTACACCGTCGGCACGATGTCTGATACGAACACGAACTGATCACGCGTCGTGCCCCGTTGCGAGGCCGGCACACCGTTGGGCCAGTGGAACACCATCGGCACGTGCACGCCGCCCTCGTGCGTGTTCTGCTTGTACCAGCGGTACGGCGTGTTGCCGCATTGCGCCCAGCCCCAGGGATAGTTGGTGTGACTGTTGGGCCCGCCGATGGTGTCAATTCGCTGCACCGCCTCGTCGGGCATCTCGAAGATGCCGTTGAAGAACTTCATCTCGTGCATGACACCGAACGGACCGCCCTCCTGCGACGCTCCGTTGTCGGCGTGCACCACCAGGATGGTGTTGTCCAGCTGGCCAAGGCGGCGAAGCCCATCGACCAGGCGGCCAACCTGCACGTCGGTGTGGTCCAGGAACGCGGCGAACGCTTCCTGCAGACGCGCCGCCAACCGTTGCTCGTTGTCCGACAAGTCGTCCCACGGCTTCACGCCGGGGTTACGTGGCGAGAGCTCTGTGTCGGCGGGAATCACGCCCAGCTCCAGCTGGCGATCGAACCAACGCTGACGCACGATGTCCCACCCCTCGTCGTAGCGACCGCGGTACTTCGCCATGTATTCCGGCGGCGCCTGGTGCGGCGCGTGGGTGGCGCCGAACGCGAGGTATGTGAAGAACGGACGGTCGGGCCGCACGCCCTTCGAATCGGCGATCATCTTCAGCGCCTGGTCGACCAAATCGGCCGACACGTGATAGCCGTCCTCAGGCGTACCGGGCGTGTGGATGGGATGGTTGTCGGCCACCAGCTCCGGGTAAAACTGGTCGGTCTCGCCATCAAGGAAGCCGTAAAAGCGGTTGAAGCCGCGACCTAACGGCCACTGGTCGAACGGGCCGGCGGCCGAGCACTGTTCCATCGGCGCCAGGTGCCACTTGCCCAGCGCGAAGGTGGCGTAGCCGGCGTCGCCCAACACCTCGGCCACCGTGGCCGCATGGTTGGAGATGTGGCCCAGTTGGTTGGGGAAACCGGTGACGAAGTTGGAGATGGAGCGCATGCCGACGGCATGGTTCGAGCGACCCGTCAGCAGCGCCGCTCGCGTTGGCGAGCACAGCGGAGTGACGTGAAAGTTGGTGAACTGCAGACCACCAGCAGCCAGCGCGTCGATGTTGGGCGTGTCGATATCAGAGCCAAAGCAACCCAGCTGGGCGAAGCCAGTGTCGTCCAGCAGCACAACAATCACATTCGGCGCGTCTTCACCCGGATGCGCAACCTGCTCGAACGATGGCTCGGACTCGGCAATCGTGCGACCGATGCGCCCCAGGAACTCGATAGGACCCTCAAACTCGATACGACCCTGTGACTGCGGATTGATTCCCACGATGGCCCTCCGACGAGACTGGCAGGCGTCAGGAATGATCTGTCACTGACACTGGCAATACCTTAGCGCACCACCCGCCGCATGCCGTTCGTCACGCACTCCCTGGCCGAGACCACCGACCACCGATCAGGCTGCGAAACTCGCTCGAACCACTCCGCTGTGAGGGCGAGCAGCGAGGTCGGGCATCTCGCTCACACGACGGTAGTCACGACACCTCACCCTCGCCGGTATCCAGCACGGTGTCGGCATCAGGCTCGAGGCCACCCCTGAGCTGCTGGGGCAGCGACGCCGTCGGCATCGAGCACGTCGTCGAGGTCGCGCATCGCTTACCGTGAAAGAACACCGTGTCGTCGACTCCGAAACGAGTGCCCTCAGGAATCCAGTCGATGTCTGCTCCGGTCATGCCCTCACTGTGGATGCGCCCGTCGGGGCGCGGGATAGGTTGCACGTTGTGATGGTTCCCGAGGACAGTCCGCTGCTGCGTAAGATCCGCGAGTCAGTCATTGGCGACGACCAGGTGATGGATGGCCCCTATGGCCCGCACCGCATCACGTACGCGGACTACACCGCTTCGGGCCGCGCACTCACGTTCATCGAGGACTTCATTCGCGAGGAGGTGCTGCCCCGTTACGCCAACACGCACACCGAGTCGTCGGGCACCGGCCTCCAGACCACACGCTTACGCGAAGACGCTCGCCGGATCATCCACCAGGCAGTTGGTGGCGACGACGAGACGTGCGTGATCTTTTGCGGCTCGGGCGCTACAGGTGCCATCGACAAGCTGGTCGGCGTCCTCAACATTCGGCTGCCGGCAAACCTTGACGACCGGTACGACCTGCTGCAGCACATCCCCGTTGCCGACCGGCCGGTTGTGTTCGTGGGCCCCTTCGAGCATCACTCCAATGAGCTGCCATGGCGCGAGTCGATTGCCGATGTAGTGACCATCCCGGAAGACGCCGACGGTCATATCGACCTCACGGAACTGGAGCGGCAACTCGTTGTCCACGCCGATCGCCCGGTAAAGATCGGCTCGTTCTCGGCTGCGTCAAACGTCACCGGCATCGTGTCCAACTCGTGCGCCATCGCCGACCTGCTGCACCGCCATCACGCGCTGTCGATGTGGGACTTCGCGGCCGCCGCCCCCTACGTGGACATCGACATGTACCCGCAGTGCGCCGAGCACCCGCTGGCGTACAAAGACGCCGTCGTGCTCAGCCCGCACAAGTTCGTCGGCGGCCCGGGCACCCCTGGTGTGTTGGTGATTCGGCGAGCGTTGCTGACCAACCGAGTGCCCGATGTGGTGGGCGGTGGCACGGTCGCGTACGTCAACCCCACCGAGCACCGCTTCCTGGACGATCCGGTGCATCGCGAGGAAGGCGGCACGCCCGCCATCATCGAATCGATCCGGGCGGGCATGGTCTTTCAGCTCAAGGAAGCAGTCGGCGTCGCGACCATCAAGCAGCACGAAGAGTCGTACTGGCGTCGCGCTGTCGAGGCGTGGTCCGCCAACCCTGCGCTGCAGGTCCTGGGCAACACCAATTCCGAGCGCCTTTCCATTTTGTCGTTCGTGGTCAAGCGGCCGCGCGGGCGTTATCTGCACCACAACTTTGTGGTCGCGCTGCTCAGCGATCTGTTCGGTATTCAGTCGCGTGGTGGCTGCTCGTGCGCCGGCCCCTACGGCCACCGACTGTTGGGCATCGACCTCGCTCGTTCGCACGAGTTCGAGCACGAGATCACCCACGGCTGCGAAGGCATCAAGCCGGGTTGGACACGGGTCAGCTTCAACTACTTCATCTCGGAGACCGTGTTTCAGTATCTGGTCGACGCGGTGGACCTGGTTTCTACGTACGGATGGAAGCTGCTGCCCGAATACCGCTTCGACCCGGCCAACGGTCTCTGGCGCCACCACAACGGCCCAGTGGAGCCACCGCTGCGGCTCTCGCAGTTGTCGTATGACGCTGCCACCGGCGAACTACGTCGCCCGCCGATTGACAGGGTTCGAGCGTCCGAGACTGCGCTGGCCGGCTATCTGGCCGCAGCACGAGAGTTGTTCGCCGTCGCACCCGAATGGGAACAGGTCGGCCCGCACGAAGGTGCGCTCTCGGCAGAGTTCGAGCACCTCCGCTGGTTCGACCTGCCCACCGAATCCCTCACGAGGTAGACCCATGCCCTCTCGCGATGACACTGCGGTTCGCGAGAGATCGTTATGGCTCGACAACCTGCCCACATCGCTGCAACCACGGCCCGCGCTGGCCGCAGACGTCGATGTCCACATTGCGATTGTCGGTGCCGGTTTCACCGGTCTGTGGACGGCCTACTACCTGGCGGGGCTTGACCCGAGCCTGCGCATCGCGGTGGTCGAGCGCGAGGTCGCCGGCTTCGGCGCCTCAGGCCGCAATGGTGGTTGGGTGTCTGGTTTTATCGC
>JAYVVY010000177.1:0-12351 GCA_043786575.1 Ilumatobacteraceae bacterium | reverse complement strand
ACCCAGTGGTTGGCTCTGGGTGCTGCGCTGGTGGTTTTGGCTGGCGTGCTGGTCGCGTGGGCGCTGTCGAGCGCCTCCGACCGCGTGCAGGTGGTGCAGCTTGCTCAAGCGGTGCACGTCGGCGAGCCGATTGAGGCTGCGGACCTGACGTTCGCCAGTGTGGCGTTCGACGATGCAGTACAGGGCCTGGTGCCCGCCGCCTCGTTGGACACGCTGGTGGGTCGCGTCGCTGCAATCGACCTCCACACCGGAGTGCTCATGCAAACGGGTATGTGGCGCGACGCCACTCACATTGCAGTCGGAGAGGAGAGTGTGGGTGCACTGCTCAGGGTAGGTCGCTTCCCGGCTGGACTCGCCCGTGGTGATCTTGCGCTCGCAGCACCGGTCGCGTCGCTTGACGTGACGGTGGCAACGACTGCAACCGCGGTGAGGGTGCTCGATGTTGAGGTAGACGGTGATGGCGAGCTGACCGTCACCCTCGCCGTGCCAGCGGCGCAATCGATAGCAGTCGCTCAGCTGGCGGCAACTGATCAGCTACTGCTCGTCGGTCAAGCACTGGCCGTCGATCAGGGGCCCGTCACCCTGGCGGTCGCGCCATGATCATCGCTGTTGGTTGCTGGCGCGGAGTCGGTGCGACTACGACATCGTTGCTTGCGGCCTCGTGCATTGCCGCAATCGATGAGAACGGTGCATGGTTGGTGGAAGCTGACCCTGCGGGCGGAGTGTTGGCGGGTCGCATCTCAACGCCCGCGCACTGCATCGGTGGACTTGAACGAGTCGCCTTCCCCACGGAGCGCCTCACGGTCACCGAGTCGTTCCTGGCGGCAGCTCAGGTGACAGGTGATCTGCGAATCGTCCTCGCGCCGGCCGACCCGTTTCGAGCGTTCGCCTGTCACCAACCGCGAGTGGCTTGGGCTGCGGCGCTACGTGACCTGCCCGGCTCGGTAGTCGTGGATGTAGGTACCGTGCGCGCTGGAAGTCCTATCTGGCCGGTGTTGGCGCAGGTGGATGCCGTGCTGCTGGTCGCATCGCCGGAGGCCAGCGCCGCCGTTGCTGCCGTGGAGTGGGTGGAGGCTGCCGGCCGCATCTCACCCGCCGATCCTGGGCTGTTGGATACGCCGGCGCACATCGTGTTCGTGGATTCACCAGCGGGCATCGCGTTCCCGAAGGCCACGCTGCAGGCTGAACTGGCCGACCAGTATGTGAGTTGGCTGCCGTGGGAACCGGCAACGGTCGATCTCGTTCACCGCGGCGCTAATGGGAGTGATCGTCGCTTGCGTCGCAGTGCACTCCTCGGTGCCGTCAGCCAAATGGTCGCACGACTGACGACGTCGAAGGCGGTGGCGGGGCGATGACCGACGATGAATTGGACCTGTTGGTCATTGACCTTCGCCGGCAATGGGGCGACCGACTGCCGGTGCCCGGCCGCGACGAAACCGCAGACGAACGTGAGCTGCGCGAGGAGGTGACTCGCGATGTTCTCGATCGTGTGGTGCTGCCCGAGCTGGAGCATCAGCGTGTGGTGGCGCGTCAATCTCCGCTGTCCGGCGACGACCACACAGCACTGGTCAATCTGGTGATCTCGGAGATCTTCGGGCTTCCGCGCCTCTTGACGGTGCTGCGCGACCCGGATGTCACAGATGTTCTGGTGTTCGGCGCCGACCACGTGCGAGTCGAGCGCAGCGACGGCAGTCGTCAGCTACTGCCTCCGCTGGTACGCCGCGACCGCGATCTAGAACGAGTCATTTACGACACCGCGGCGTCTCGCCGTCGGCCGTTCAACCGAGAGAATCCATTCGTTGATCTTGAGCTGGAGCCGGGTGTTCGCTTCCACGGCGAAGGCTTTGATGTCGTGCAGCGGCCTTTGGTGACGATTCGACGCGCCGCCGTGTTTGGGATGTCGCTGTCGGATCTGTCCGATCGCGGAATGCTCGATCGCGGGGCAGTCGCGCTGCTACAGGCGGCGACTGCTGCCGACATGAACGTTGTCGTGTGCGGTCGAATGGGTTCGGGAAAGACGACGGTGTTGCGATCATTGGTTGCCGAAGTTGATGAGCACGACGTCATCGTCACGGTCGAAACCGACTTCGAGCTGAACATCGCAAAGATGGGTCACCACCGCTACGTGCACGCGTACCAGTCTCGTGTTCCCAGTTCCAGCGACGGAGTTGGTATCTCGTGCCACGACATGATGATCCCGGCTGTGCGAACTCGCGCCGACTGGATAGTCGTCGGCGAAGTTCGCGGCGCTGAAGGCAGTGCGCTGGTGCAGGCGATGTCTATCGGCCAGGGCGCTATGGCAACGGTGCACGGTGGTACGGCGAAGGATGGCGTGGAGCGGCTGGCGGAGTTGATCGCCTACCACACCGCAATTGATCTCCAAATGTCGCGCTGGCAGGTCTATCGCAGTGTCGATCTTGTGGTGCATGTAACGGGTGATAACCAGGGTGGCCGGTACATCACCGAGATTGTCTCGCCGTCGGTTGAGGAAGATGGCGCTCGCTTCATCATGCACCGGTTGTTCGGCCCGCGGCCAGATGCGCCGGACCGTCGTGCGCGTCCGGCTGCCGAACCGCAGTGTCTCATGCTCGAGCGGCTGTGTGCGGCCACGCCGTCGTTCTCTACCAAGTGGTGGCACGGCGTCGGCGAAACGCACGCGCCGCTGCGTACAGGCCTGGTTACAAACACTGCTGGTGCATTTGGTCGGCAGGCGGTGTAGCGATGCTGTCCGTTCTTCTGCCTGGCGTCGTCGCTTTCGCTGTGTGCGCAATGTTGGTTGCGGCCCTGTTCGCCGTTGGTTGCGCTGTTGCTCCACAACACGAGGTCAGCGCATCCGCATCGACTCCGTCCATGTTGGCCGGTATCGAGGGCAAGCGGATCGCTGTGGCTCTTGCAGCCGGGTTCCTCGTTCTGCTTGTCAGCCGCTGGCTGATGTTGGCGTTGCTCGTTGGGCTGCTGGTGGTCGTTTGGAATCGATTGCTGCATGACACGCGCGCCCAAGACGAACGTCGACGCATTGAGGGCATTGCCAAGTGGCTGGAGGACCTTCGCGACACGTTGCGCGGTTCGGCGATTGGGGCAGAAGAGGCGTTGGAGCAAGTTGCAGTTCGTCCACCGGATGCCGTCGCTGGTCCGCTCGGCACGTTCGTGCATCGTCGGCGCCAGGGTTTCCGGACCGAGGACGCGCTGGCAGACCTTGCTGAGGAGCTGGCGCACCCAACAGCCGATGCAGCGATTGCTGCAATTCGCCTGGTGATTGGCGGCTCCACGAGCGCTGGCCGTCTCTACGGCACTGTGAGCGCGTTGGCTGCCGCTGCGCGCGACGAAGTGACGGCGCGCGAGCGCATCGATCGAACGCGAGCTGTGTACCAATCCAGCATGAAGCGACTGGTCATTCTCGGCGGCTTGCTGGTGGCCTATCTGCGGTTTGTCGGCGGAGATCTCCTCACTCCATACGACTCAGCGGTTGGGCAGGCAGTGCTGTTGTTGCCGCTTGGAATGTGGACGGGCTGCGTCGTGTGGCTTCGTTCGCTGTGCCGCTATGAGCTCCCGCGGCGTTACCGCATCGTTGGTTCGACCGGAGTGTCGCGATGAACTCGCTGCAGGTTGGAGCGCTGGTTGGCTTGCTGATGGCCGGCGGAGTGTGGTGCACGGTTCGCGCTCTGCAGCGTGCCCCACGTTCGCTTGCCGCCGGGCGGCATCGAATGTACGGCAGTGGCCATGTGGTGCAGGCCAGCGGGCAGCATCGCTCACGCTGGCGAAACTCCCTGTTGGCGGGAGCGTCGGGCCGATGGGTGCTGCGGCGCTTCGGTGTGGGCCTCGAAGTTCTTGGGCTCACTCCGGTCGACGTGGTGACCAGAATGCTCACCTCAGTTGGCGTCGTGCTGTTCGCCGCAATCAGTGCGATTTCCGGTTTGACCTCGCTGGGTCTGCTGCCGTTGACACCGATCTGGTTGCTGCTCGCGGTTGCGCTATCGGTGCTCGCTGGTTGGATGTCGATCAGCGATATCTCCAACAAGATCGACCGACGGACTCGCGAACTTCGCCGGGCCGCGAACGACTTCGTGCAGTTGGTAGCGGTGGGCCTCACCACGGACCAAAGTGTTGAGGAGGCAATCCGTTTCGCGCTCACAGTCGGATCCAGCCATGGGTTCGATGCACTCCGCGACGAGCTGAATGCCGCCCCGCAGCGGGGTGTCCCGGTGTAGGAGGCGCTCGACGAGTTCGGTCGCAGGTTTGGTGTGCGCGAGCTCAGCGAGTTCGCCGCATCGATTGAGCGTCAGGGCCTTCAAGGAGTGTCGATTAGCGAGACGATCGCAACGCTCGCAACTTCCATGCGCTCGAAAGCGCTCGATGAACTGGAGCGCGAAGCCGACAAGGCCAACGCGAACCTCTCTGGTCCAACGATCGGGTTCGTGGTTACCACGATCGTGTTCCTGGCGTATCCGCTTGCGCAGCGCATCAGCGCTGAGTTCGGTGGGTAGTCACGACGGGGCAGCCCAACGGTGCACACGAACAAGCAACCAACGCAACATCTACAAGACAAAGGAATCAAGGAATGAACGAACAGATGCTTCCATTGGCGGTGTGGGTCCAGGTGGTCTACGGCGAGGTACGGCTACGTGCATGGCAGGCGTGGGCTACCCGTCACGAGGAGGACGGTGTTGACGAAGCCGTCACCAAGATGATCTGGCTCGCTGTCGGAATCGTCGTGGCGATCGCGGCGACTGCCTTCTTCACTGCCAAGTTCAATCAGGCCAAGGCAAACGTCCCCGATCCGATTGCGCCGTAGTTGTGAGGATGAAATGTCGCCGCGCTACCGATGCGCGAGAGAGCGACCTTCGGTTGAGCGACCGTGGAGCGGTCGACGTCTCGATCCAGATGCTGTTCGGGCTGATGTTCGTGTTATTTGTCATGCTGCTGGTGTTCGAGGCAGTCACGTATTGGCACGCCCACAATGTGCTGGACGACGCTGCAGCTGAAGGCGCGCGCGTCGCGGCCGCGTTTGATGGCAGCTGCGCTGCCGGAGTGGCCGCCGCGCAGGCCGTTGTTCAACGAACCGCAGGTGCGTGGGCCGATGGTGTCAACGTCGAATGCGTTGACGGCGTCATCATCACGGTCATCGTGTCGGGCAGTACCCCCGGTGTCTTGGGCATTGGACTGGGCCTTCGAGCGCAAGCCACCGAGACCGCTCCGAAGGAGGCGTGACATGCCTGCAACTCTGAGTGCCGAGGATGGCATTGCCACCCCGGTCGAGATGATGTACCTGCTTGTCTTCTGTCTTGTGGCGGTTCTGTTCCTCGGGTTTCTGGGGCGATTGCAGGCCGCAGGAGTCGAGATCACTAACACGGCTCAGGCAGCCGCCCGCGCTGCCTCGCAGGCTCCCAGCTCCGCGCTGGCGGAACTGTCGGCGGAGCAAGTGGTCGCAGCCTCGACTCTTGGTCAGCGGTGTGTGGGCGGTGCGCTCGTCGACCTCTCTTGGGCTCCGTCTCCCTCCGGTTCCTGGCAAGGCGGGTCGGTGACGGTCCGAGTGTCGTGCACGGTCATCAATCAATCGCTCGCGGGCGTGTGGGCTCCCGGTGCTCGCACGGTGACGATTGATGACACGCAGCCGATTGATCGGTATCAGCGATGACCGCCAACGGACGCGACAGGGGGGCCATCTCAGTGGTGATGGTCATTCTGCTGGCGATGGTCTTTGGTGGTGCGGGGTTGGTTGTCGACGGTGGTCGTGCGTTGGTCGCCCGTCGCCACGCCTCCAATACAGCGGAGGCAGCGGCGCGTGCCGCAGTATCCGCTCTTTCACCGGTGACGGGCTTCAACCGTGACGCTGCCCGCGTCGCCGCGATGAGTTACGCAACCCGCGCAGGAGTCGCCACAGCGGATGTCCGCATCGAAGTTGGAGCCAACTTCGTGACCGTCACCATCGTCGAACGCAGAGACACCGTGTTTCTGATTCTTGGTGGCGAGGAGACCATGACGGTCGAGGCCTCAGGCACTGCCCGAGTGACGTACACGGAATGAACGACGTGTTTGACATGAAAGGTGAAGCGTGATGCGATTCTCGCGGGCGGTACTTCGGGTACTCGCGTTCGTCATGCTGGCGGCATCGCTCGTCGGCGTACCTGTGGTGCTGTTTCGGCTGGTTGGATTTCCGATTCCCGGCGCTCACGAGCTGCGCGGGGCATGGCAACAGCACCAGATCGATAGCGACCTCGTCATGCGAATCGGCGCCGCCGTCTTCGCTGTGCTGTGGCTGTGGTTCGCGTCGACCGCAATCGCCGAGTTGTGGCACGTCATCGCTTGGCGCTGCGTGCGAAATGGGTCTCGACTGTCGCCGCTTCCTCCCGGCCCGGCCGGGGCGGTCCGAGCGCTCGTTCGGTTCGTGCTGGTGTCGTCGGTGGCTGCGACTGCGACATTTGGCAACTTCGTGCCGTTGGCCCAGGCTTCAGTCTCAGCGCCTGCAACTCGCTCCGTCGCCGCCCCAACGTCGGCTCAATCCGTCGACTCGTTCGCCACCGGCACAATCACGACGACGGCGCCGACCCATGTTGCGGTTGGTCGCGAGACACCGTTCTCGCTGGCGGCGCTGCTTGGCCGCGCTGAGTTGCGGGAGACAATCATCGAGCTGAACCTCGGCCGGGTAGGCCCGGACGGAAGGGCATGGCAGGGCGGCGTATTCCCCGCCGGCATGGAGGTGTCGCTTCCCGAGGAGCACGTGGTGCGCACACCGCTGGGCTTCGCGCACGAGGTCGTCAGCGGCGACTCGTACTGGGACATTGCCGACGAGCACCTCGCTCTCTCGCTGGAGCGAGCGGCAACTGCTCACGAGGTGATGGACTACACCGAGTCGCTGATGTCGCTCAACCACCAATTGCTTGACCATCGCGATCCGACCCTGATAGTTCCGGGCGAGTTGGTCGTGTTGACCACCGTCAGCGCAGCATCAGCCGATGACGTTCTCAGCGATGTAGCGGTTGCGGAGCCGCCGGTGGCCGTCGTGCCTGATGTTGTTGTGCCTGATGTTGTCGTGCCCGTCCGCGAGACTCAGACCGAACGGTCGCGTCCCGACATCGTGCTGAGTGATCCCGTGACCGTCGCTCCCGTCGCGCTACCGGTGGCCGAAACTTCGTCAGGCCCGAGGTCACCGATGATCACGACTGCGGCCCCCGATTCGGGCGGGCTGCTGGCGTACACCGCCGGCATCGGAGCGGCGCTGATGATGTCAGCGGGCGCCATCGGGCTGCTGGAATCTCGGCGACGGCGCCAGCTGCGGTCGGCGACGATTGGAAGCAGACTGATGATGCCATCGACCTTGCAGGTGCGTACGGAGGTCTTGCTTCGTTCGCTGAACCCGCAGGAGCGATTGGCGCGGTTGGATGTGGCGTTGCGTTCGGCAGCACCGGCGCTGGCCGCGCAGGCGGCCTCTGTGCAGGCGGCCGTGATGTATGACACCGGCGATGTGTGCCTGTTTCTCCGCGGCTCGGCCACGCCTGCGCTCCCAGAGTGGAAGCTCGATCTGCATGCGAACACGTGGCGTTTGTCCGGCGCCGTCTCGCTGACCGACCTCGCCGAACTCGCCCGTGAGTGTGCCCAGCCGTGTCCGGCCATGGTGCACGTTGGCGGCGTCGCTGAAGGTGGCGAGCTATTTGTCGACCTTGAGGCCGTTGGGACATTTGCCGTCCGATCGCCACACTGCGCCGTCATCTTGCGCAGCATTGCGATGTCGTTGGCGGTGTCGCCTTTCATCGAGACGGCGCGAATCTTCACGGTCGGGCTCGGTGATGTCGATCTCGGGTCACCGCACAGTGAGCGGGTCGACTCGCTCGATGCGGCGTTGGATGCGGCGGCGATGTCGCTGGGCAGCACCGCACAATTGGCGCGCGGCGCGAGCACGTTTGCGCTACGGGTATCGGGGGCTGGCGGCGAAGCGTGGGAACCGTCAGTGGTGGTCGCACTCGTGGACGACAGCGGGTTCGCGCTTGACGGTGAGATTCGCACAGCTGCCGCTGGCGGCAGGGGGCTAGCAGTGGTTATCGGCTGCGAGGGAATGCCAGCTGATGGCTCGACTGATGTCTCGGCCAACGGTCGAGCGGTCGAGGGTTCGGGTGGGATGCCGTGGGGTCTGCGGTGTGCCGACAGCCAGCACCGACTCGAGCCGCTCGGACTGTGCGTGCAACCGGTGGGTGTCAGCGCTGACGATGTGGCGGTGCTCGGTGCCATGCTTGAAGGGGCTCGTACACCGGCTGCCGTCCTCGAAGTGGTGGTTGCGCCATCACTGTCGAGCGATGCGCCTGCGGCTGAGGCCAAGCCGTTCGTGGCCCCCGAATGGGCGTTGCTGGTGAGCGTGCTCGGCCCCGTGCAGGTCGTTTCGGCGGCGGGAGTGCTGGCGGACTGCGAACGATCGAAGGCGATCGAGCTGATTGTGTGGCTGAGCCAGCATCGCGAACGGCCGACTCGTTCGGCTGCGCGGACGGCCTTGTGGGACCTTGATGTGCGCGACGCGACGTTTGCCAATGTGGTCAGCGATGCTCGCCGCGGTTTGGCTCGGGCGGTAGCGCCGGCTGACGGCGAGGAATGGATTGCGCGCACGCTGACCGAAAACCTGCCGCTGCATGCGGGCGTCGTCACCGACGCGGAGTTGCTTGGGTTGCGTGTCGCACATGCTCGTGGCCTCGCATCGCTGGATGCGATCGAGGTTCTCCGGCCCGGTGTCGAGTTGCTGTTGGGGCTGCCATTCGCCGGTACCAGTTACCTCTGGACGGATGCCGAGGGCATTACGTCATCGCTCATTTTGCTGGCGACTGGCGCAGCGATCGAGTTGGCGAACCACTACCTCCTCCTCGGTGATGTCGATGGTGTGTTCTGGGCGACCGGCCAGGGCTTGAAGGTTCTCAGCGGGCACGAAGAACTGATCTCCTTGCGCATGCGTGCACATGCTCGCCGCGGCGACCTTGCCGGTGTGCGTGGCGAGTGGGAGAGCTACGAACGGGCCATCGCCGCCGACCCGTGGGCTGCTGCGGAGCCGGCTCCAAAACTCGTCGCGTTGCGACGAGAACTTCTGACCCCCAATCACTCCCAGCAGGAGGCGTGACATGCAAGTCCGATCAATCGCAGCGGTCGCCATTGCGGCAGCGCTTTCACTTGTCGCGTGCGGCACCGGCGGGACTGCCGAACCGGTTGCGCCGTCGGAGTTGTCCTCCCCGGTGATCACCGCGGCCCCGCTGACAACCGTTGCGTCGACAACGGTGGTGCTCGAGTCGTCGACCAACTCGGCTCCGACGACATTCGCAACAGTGCCGCCGGTGCCGACCGTGGCGCAAAACAGCCCGATGCTGTCGCCAGATGGTCCGTGGACGTTGGTCGGCTCGGCCCCGGGTATCAACAGCGTCGGTCTGATCTATGAGCTGATGCCCAAGCTGTGGGTGTTCCTGCCGACGCAGGAGGACCGTCCAAACGGCTACTACTGGACCTTCAACGAAATGGACCGCCCAGCCATCGAGGGCTACATCAAAGCCTTGCTGACTCGGTATCGGTCCGTCGACTCCGTACCCGCCACCCTCGATGACGAAGGCTGGGATCTCTACTTCACGCCCGAGAACGCAGCAATCATGATGCCGCCATACCAGGAGAGGTCGGATCGTGGCGAGTACACAGATCTCGACCTCGGGGTCATTCTGCGACCAACTGTGATCGAGGACAATCGAGCCGAGGACTACACCGTCGTCCTTGACTGCGTCATCGATGGCGCAGTGCTGAGAAACACCGACGGCACTTATGCGGCGAGTGCCACTCCGGGAATCATGAGAACTGGCTATGCGGCGGGGATGCTTCGGGTGGACGGCACCTGGAAACTTGATGGCTTCAGCACCAGTGGATTGGCATGCCCATGAATCGAATTGCATGGGTTTCGGCCGTCTGCCTCGTATTGCTCGGTTCCTGGCACGCCAAAGCTGACGCTGGAGAGATCCCCGGTCCGGGCGACCAGGTTGAAGCGAGCGGGGCTCGGACGGCTTCGTATTACGACGAGACGGGTGGGTTGCGGACGACTACGAACATCCCTGCTGGGTCGGCGATGAGGAGCTTCGGTGGTTCGAACTCGATGTGCGAGTTCGAGGCCGCTGTGGATGGCACCACGTCCGACCAGCAGGCGTACGTGGCCGGGCAGGTTGTGTCCAGCACCCGGTGGGTGTTCAGCGAAGACGTGCAGATCCCCAGCTTCGAAGGCCCGGGGCCGACC
Organism: Ilumatobacteraceae bacterium; assembly: GCA_043786575.1. Taxonomy (GTDB): domain Bacteria; phylum Actinomycetota; class Acidimicrobiia; order Acidimicrobiales; family Ilumatobacteraceae; genus UBA668. The sequence goes on along the minus strand of JAYVVY010000177.1, from coordinate 2,111 downwards.
GGCCACGTCATCATCGGCGCTGGCCCTTTGGGCGCGGCAAAGCGGCTGTTTGCTGTCTCGTGCGACACCACTCTCAACTTCGTCGAGCTGTTGTGGGTGAGCGCCTACGACCCCTTCTTCGACCCGCGGCCCGCCGGGCGAGATCTCGTCAACAACCTGCAATTGGTACCGCCCACCATCTACCGGAACCCTGTGGTCTACGTGTGGGGCGGTCTGATCACCCGCTATCCATCGTGGCTAGCCATCGGCCCTGACGCGTGGCAGCCGCAACGATCAGTCGTGCGGTACGTGCGGGGCTGGACCGTGTACCTCTCTACCCAGCCACGCACGCTCGAATTCGATGTCGACTTCGTACCCAATCCGAAGAAGCCGTCGCCTGCATTCCACGATGTCGTGCAGTGCGTTGCTGAAGGTGCCGTGGGCACATTCACCGCCGACGCCACCTCGTTTCCGGTGATGCCGCAGCTGGCCGAAGAGGCTGAGCCTGGAGTGAATGGTGCGTGCACGTGGACGCCGCCTGGGCCGGGCACAGTCACCATCCGGGCGCGCATCACCAACACAGTCACGCTGTGGGTCAGCGGATACACCGAGGCAATGCCGGACTACACCTGGGTCGGGCCAGCAACCACGTTTCGTGTCGGCGAGCTTTCGGCCGTCAACACCAACAACTAGCACGCTGTCGCGTCGGCCCTCAACTGGTCCAGACCATGAAGGCCAGCTCGCGCTGGTCGTTGCCGCCAAACGAACTGGGCCTGAACATCTGCTCCGCCTGCAGCACCAGCTCGTCGCCGGGCTGAACGTGGCCGATGCGCATGTCGGCCTTGTTGTTATCGGCAAGCTCGGCGGTGGCTATCTCTACGCCATTAAGGGAAGCGACGATGCGCTGGGGCCCAGCCAAACGATGAGGAGCGTTGGTCGACACCGTGATCGACCAGTCATCCGTGTGGCGCAGCACCTGCGCGGTGGCACGCTTCTGCGCCCAACGAAACGTCCCCTCATCGTTGTAGAAACCTTCGCCGAACTTGCACACCGGCGAGTGCGCTGGCACCAGATCTTCCTGGCGGTCGGCGAAGTGCTTGCGCACGGCCGCCTCCAGCAGCGGTGGTGCGTTGTGCAGCCGATACAGGCCACTGTCGTCGCGCTCGAGGTGCAGCCGGGGGTCGAATCCGTGAGTGAGCAGGACGCGGTTGCGTTCGACGTAGCCGCGGTTTGACATCTTGCCGTGCCACAGGTGGTTGAGCGTGCCGTCGACGTAGCCGACATCGCCCTGCACTGTCGCGTTTGCCCGCTGCGCCCATTCGCCGAAGTGAGCGAGCACGCCGGGCGCGATCCGCAGGCCGTCGGTGCGTACCATCACCTCCGGGCCGACGAACGCGTGTGCCATGAGGTTGTCACCCGAGCCGAGGATGGATGCGTCGTAGAGACCGACCTCGTCGAGTACGGAGCGGCGCGCAGCCCACGCAAAGCCGACATGGCCGTAAATCACGCGGGCCTCCAGCGCCTGCGGCCCGAAGTGATGCCAGCCGAAGCCGAAGCTGTGGATTCGTCCGTACTCCGTGGCATGCGAGGGATAGGTGGTCAGTGCCACATCGACGGACTCCACGTCTGCCGGCAGCCAGATGCAGTGGGAGAACGGCTGCACCACTTGGTGCCGCTCGAGCGCTTCGCGGGTCTCGGCCACCCACTGCTGGTTCTCGAACAGCACGTCGGAATCGAGCCAGGCAACGGTGTCGCACGATGCCGGGAGGTGGTTGAGGCCGATGTTGATAAGTGCTTCCTTGTGAAACAAGACTTCATCGGAGCGGACGCGCACCAGTAGGTCGCACCACGACTCGTCGATGACGAACTCGGCGCCCTCAAGCGCCAGCTCGACAATCATCAGCGGCAGGCCTTGTGCCCGTACGTTCTCTGCAAAGCGTTGCAGGTTCTGCAGCGGTCGCTGGAAGCCGACCGGATTGAAGTAGGAGGTGATTCCCCAGAGCATCGTGTTCCCGCGTCGCAATGTTGTTCGTTGGAGCCGGGTAAGGGAATCGAACCCTTGACCTACGCATTACAAGTGCGTTGCTCTGCCAGCTGAGCTAACCCGGCGACTCGTCCGCCGAGTGTAACGG
>JAYVVY010000176.1:0-6554 GCA_043786575.1 Ilumatobacteraceae bacterium | reverse complement strand
GTCGTTCGTACGTGCCGCGCACGACCTACGTGTCGTGCGGGAAGCGATCCTGCCGTTCACCACGCGACTGGTCGCGAAGATCGAAACCATGCCGGCCGTGGTGGCTTTGGAGTCCATCGCGGCCGAGGCCGACGCGGTGATGGTGGCCCGCGGCGACCTGGGTATCGAGTGCCCGTTGGAGGACGTGCCGCACCTACAGAAGCGCATCATTCGGCACTGCGTGGAGGTGGGCGTTCCGGTCATCACCGCCACGCAGATGATGGAGAGCATGATCACCTCGCCGTCGCCGACGCGAGCAGAAGTGAGCGACATCGCCAACGCGGTGTTTGATGGCACCGACGCGCTGATGCTCTCGGCGGAGACCGCGATCGGCGCCGATCCGGCGGGTGTCGTTCGCACGATGAGTCGCATCGCGGGGCGAGCCGAGGTCGAAGCCAGCTACGAGCAGTGGGCCTCGCGGCTAGGGCGTGCGCAGCGCGCGCAGTGGCCCGATGGGCCGGCGCGCATCACGATGGCCATCACCCACGCCGCAGGAATGGCCGCTGCCGACTCGGGAGCATCTGCGATTCTGTGTTGCACCACCACTGGTCGTACAGCGCGGGCGATGGCCCGCTTCAGGCCTTCGCCAACCCTGATCAGTCTGTCGCCCGACCCCTGCACGGTCCGGGCGATGGCGCTGTCGTGGGGTGTGCGGTCGTTGGCCGTCAGCACCTATCACAGCACCGACGACCTGGTGTGGTTTGCGGTGGAGTGCGCCATGCAGAGCGGTTACATCGAGCCCGGCCAGACCGTGTTGGTGTTGGCCGGAGCGCCGGACCGACCCAGTGGCGCCAGCACCGACGTGCTGCGCATCGTGCGCGTCTCGTGACCCGTCATGCGGGTGACTCAGGGATCTGGTCTGAGGAGGCGGGCGACGCAGCACATTCGCTGATCGTGCTCGTGCACGGTGCGATGGACCGTTCGACGGGCATGCTGCGGCTCAGCCGCCGGCTGGACGCAGAGTACCGTGTGGCCAGGTACGACCGACGTGGATATGGCCGATCGACGCCGCACCCGGGGCCGTTCGACATGACCTCCCAGGTCGCCGACCTCGTCGGGGTCATCGCCGACCGACGGGCCGTGATCGTGGGTCATAGCTATGGCGGCAACGTCGCGCTGGCGACCGCCGAACAGCATCCGTCGCTGGTCGCGGGGGTGGCAATCTATGAGACGCCATTGTCGTGGGAGCCGTGGTGGCCGGGCTCGACGGCCGGGGCGGTGGCGATCAAAGCGGCCGGTCAGCCTGAGGAAGCCGCCGAAGCATTCATGCGTCGCATCATCGGCGTCGAGCGGTGGGAGGCGCTGCCAGAGCGGACGCGGGCGATCCGCCGCGCTGAGGGCGTGGCCTTGGTGAATGAGTTGGCTGACTTGAGGGAGCACCAGCCGTGGCACGCCGATCAGATACGCGTGCCGGTTGTGGTCGGGTGCGGCACTCGCGGCGCCGCGCATCACCAGCAGGGCATGGCGGCAGTGGCCGCGTCCATCGCCGGCGCTCGATTGGTAATTGTCGAAGGGTGCGGCCACGATGCCCCCCACAGCGACGCCACCCGCTTCCGAGCAGAGGTGGTCGACCCGCTGTTGTCGATTGTCGGCGCCCCCTGGTCTTGACCCTCGCTGCAACGAGCCTGCAAACCCATGCTCCGAAGGAAGTGGGCGGGCCGCTGCCGCGGGTCCAAGGCCTGCAGGGTGGCACAATTCGCCGCCCATGGGCGGGCAAACATGGCAGAAAGGTGGTGTCGGCCCGCCCATGGGCGGTGGAACATGCCATGTCGGGACGGGCCGCAGCGCCGTCGTTTCGCCTTCAAGAGCAATCGACAGGGCCGCTAGCCGCGGACTCGAAGACAGCGCAAGGCCTGAGTCAGCCGACTTCGATGTCGGTGCCGAAGAAGGTGCAGGTGAGGCCGCTGACCTCCAGCGCCTCGGCCTTGGCCTGTGCGCGATCGGCGCAGTCCTTCAGGCTGGTGCGCTGTGTCCACACACCCAATGCCAGGCACGCCATCAGCACCACCATGATCAGCTTGGTGACAATGTTCTTGATCACAAGCGCGGAGATCACGGACAGCGCAACAAACACGATGACCACCACGATGGCGATGGTCTTTGCGGATTCGAGTGTCAGTGCGATCATGCGCGAACCATAGGCCGTAGGGTGGCACGGTGAGTGATCAACCAATCCTGCTGACCCCTCAGGGGCCACCCCGCACCGTCTTGCCAGCCGAAGATGCGGCCGTTCGTCATGCGGTGCAGCAGGCGTTGGCTGCGCCCGCTGACGACCGTCGGGCGCTGGCCGCCGCAATCGTCGCCGGCAACCCACGGTCACTCATCGGCTGGTGCACGCTGGGCGATGTCGCCACCGACACCATCGAAAAGTACGCGGCGTATCGCGTCGGCTACCACCGCGGCCTCGACACGTTGCGCGCAAACGGTTGGCGCGGCTCGGGTTACGTGCGGTGGGCCGACGAAACCAACCGCCCCTTTCTCGGCTGCCTTCGCGGCCTCGGCGCGATGGCTGCGACTATTGGCGAACACGACGAAGCCGAACGAATTGCGTTGTTCCTTGGTCAGCTCGACCCGTCCGGTGGTGCCGCCTGAGCGACGTCGTACCCGCAGCGCCGGCCGGTGCAATTCTGTGTGGCGGCGCAAGCAGGCGGATGGGCCGCGACAAGGCACTCATCGAAGTTGACGGCGTTGCCATGGCGGTGCGGGTCGCGACCACGTTGCGCGCTGCGGGATGCCACCCCGTCTTTGCGGTAGGCGGAAACCGGTCAGCTCTCGAAGCATTGGGTCTCACGGTTGTCGCCGACCAGTATCCGGGTGAGGGCCCCGTCGGGGGAGTGATCACCGCTCTGGATGCCTGCGACACGCCGGGTGTTGTGGTGGTTGCGTGCGACGTGCCCTACCTCACCGTCGCCACGGTGCACGCTCTGCTGGTCGACGGCGGTGGTGCACCGCTGGCAACAGTTGCGGTGACTGATCGTGTGCAACCGATGTGCGCCCTGTGGTCGCGCAGTGCGATTGGTCACCTGCGTGCGGCGTTCACCAGCGGAGAACGGCGACTGTTGACCGTGCTCGACCAACTGGAAATCCTTCAAGTACCCGCAAATCCTCAAGATCTGGCCAACGTGAACGCGCCTGGTGACCTGCCCCAGTAGCGTTCGTTGCTATGCCAATCATCGAAGTCAGCGTGGAAGAGCTGGAAGCGGCACTGGCCGCGGGCGCACGACTGATCGACGTTCGTGAAACCGACGAGTACGAAGGTGGTCACGTTGCCGGCGCCGTTCATGTGGCCCTGGGCACCGTGGCGGACAATGTTGCCTCCTTTCAGCCAGCCGCCGAGGGCGATGGTCCCACGTATGTGATCTGCAAGTCGGGCGGTCGCAGCATGCGGGCATGCGAGTTCTTGGCGCAGCAGGGCATCGAAGGCATCAACGTAGCGGGCGGCACGATGGAGTGGATTGTCAGCGGCCGTGCGGTCGTTGCAGGAAGCCAGCCTCTGTGACGTATCGCTGGATCGACTCGTCTGACGAGGCCGCGGAATACATCCAGCAGTTGCTCAGCGAGCCCCGCTACGCGCTCGATACCGAGTTCCATCGCGAGCGCACCTACTTCCCGAAGCTGGCGCTGATTCAGATCGCCGGCGCCGGCGAGATCGTGCTGATCGACCCGCTGGCATGCGATCTGTCGCCGTTGAAGGAGCTCTTCGCCAGCGAGTCGGTGTGCGTCGTGCACGCCGCTCAGCAAGACCTCGATGTGTTGACCCATGCAGTTGGTGCGGTGCCGCTGCACCTGTACGACACTCAGCTAGCAGCCGGCTTCCTCGGCTACAGCACTCCTTCGCTCGTGTCGCTACTCCACAGCGAACTGCGCGTCACCGCGGCGAAAGGCGACCGATTGACCGACTGGTTGCGGCGCCCGCTCAGCTCCGACCAGCGCGACTATGCAGCCAGCGACGTCGCATATCTGCTGGAGCTACAGGACAAGCTCGACGCCAAGTTGGCCACGGATGGCCGCACGCAGTGGGTGGCGGATGCGTGCGAGGAACTGCGCACCCGCCCCGTCAGCGGCACCGAGCCGGATCTGGCGTGGACTCGGCTCAAGGACGTGCGGGCACTGAAGGCCAAGGCGCGTGGTGTTGCCCGCGCCGTTGCGTCCTGGCGGGAACGTCGCGCAATGTCACTGGATTCGCCGGTTCGTCAGGTGCTGCCGGACCTCGCAATTCTTGGTATCTCGCAGAAGCAGCCGACGTCAGTTGCTGAGTTGAGTCAATGTCGCGGCGTGGACGATCGGCACACTCGTGGCGTCATCGCCAAGGAGATTCTCGCCGCTGTCGAACAGGGCAAAGCCAGTGAGGCGTCGATGCCTGCTGGCGATAGTGAGGAGTTGGACCGCGGTCTGCGCCCTGCAGTCACGCTGGTGTCGGCCTGGGTCAGTGAAGTGGCGCGGCAACGTCGGATCGACACCGCGTTGCTCGCTACCCGCAACGACCTTGTGGCGTTCTTGCGCGGCGACGCCGATGCTCGCCTGGCAACAGGGTGGCGCGGCGAGTTTCTCGGTGAAGGCATTCGCAAGCTGGTCGCCGGTCGCGCGGCCCTGACATTCGACGGCCGCGGCGGGCTGAGCCTCATCGAGGTGACTCCCCCCGAAAAGCCAACTCGTGCGGTTGTTGAGCCAGACGTTGTTGAGCCAGATGTCGTTGAGCCAGATGTCGAACCCGACATTGAACCAGATGACCTGCCGGAGCTTGCCGAGCTCTAGTTGTGCATGACGGCTACGGCTTGGTGATGCGTCGCAGCTTCGTCCACAACTTGTCGAATGCTTCCGAGACATCGGCGCTGCGCATGCCATAGTTGTGAATCGGGCGGCGGTCGCCGATGGCTTGATTGACAATCACCCGCTGCGGGATCACCGGTTGCCAGATGGCGCGCTTGCCGACAATGCGAGCCAGCTCCTCGTAGCGGCGGTCGGCTTCGTTGCTGATAGCGGGCACCTTGTTGACGATCACTCCCGATAGCTCCAGATCCGGGTTGTGAGCGTCCCACACCTCGTCGACCAGGTCAGCAACGGCGCCGATGCCGCGCAGCCCAAGTGCGGACGGCTCGACCACGATCACCGCGTGGCTGGCAGCCGACAGGCCACTGGCACTCAGTGAACCAAGCGACGGTGGGCAGTCGATGATGACCGCGTGGAACTGGTCGCTGACCTCGGCGAGTGCATCGCGCAATCGAGTTGGGTTGCCACCGTGGTCGCGGCCGAGCAGCTTCGGCGAAGCAGGGATGACCCACACTTCGCCGCCCCACGCAGATGGCACCATCGCCTTGCTGGCGGGCGTGCGACTGAGAACGTCGGCCGAAGAGACCTCGACGGTTGCCGGGTCGATGCCGAGCACCCAGGTGCTGGATCCCTGGGGGTCGAGGTCGACCACCAGCACACGATGGCCAGCGGCAGCAGCGGCGGAGGCGAGACCGAGCGTGACCGTGGTTTTGCCCACCCCGCCCTTTTGGTTGAGAACAGTAACGACACGACCCATGGGCTACATCGTGCCAGCTCTGCGAGCCACAAAGGCGACGCGGGCGGGCAGCGCGCCGGTGACGATTGAACCCTCCAGCGCTGCGTCTGTACACAGCACGATCGTGGCTCCCACCATCGCACCGCAATCGCCCTGCGGATCCGCCGCCGGATTGACATAGGTGAACCAGGTCTCGTTGCCATCGCTGCGCGCCCATGCCAGCAGGTTCGTAGTGCCCTCCAGCATCTGAAACTCAGTCGCAGCAGTTCCTTGCTGCAGCGCCGTTGTGGCCGACCTGAGCGCGAGCACTCTTCGATAGAAGTGCAGCATCGAGCCGGCATCTTCAAGTTGGCGCGCAACGTTGCGAACATCGGCTTCCGGGGGAAAAGGCAACCAAGGGTTGGCCGCCCACCCGTGCAGGTCCGACGCGTCCCAGGGAATAGGTGCCCTGCATCCGTCGCGTAACCCCGGGTCCACCACGCGCTCTGGCGGCACGTCGGCGTCGATCAGGCCCAACTCCTCACCCTGGTACATGAACGGTGTGCCGGGCAAGGTGAGCAGCATGATCGCGGCCATACGAGCCTCCAGCTCGCCGCCGCCGTAGCGCTGTCGATGGCGAGGCACGTCGTGATTGGAGAGCACCCAGGTTGGCCACGCCCCGCGCCCAGCGAGCAGCGCAACGGTCGTTCTGATCCGGGTGGCCAGTTCACCTGGCTCAAATGGCGCCCACAGAAATCTGAAGTTGAAGCTGAGGTGCAGCTCGTTGCCTTCGCCGTAGTACTCGGCCATCGCAGCCTCATTCAGCAGGTACACCTCGCCGACGCTGACTCGGTCGCCCTCATACTCATCGAGCACCCGGCGAATGCCACGCAGCCGCTCGTGCGTGATCGGCTGGTCGTTGTAGGGCACGTGCCCCCATTGACGCTGCTGGCAGATGGGTGGGTCATCGAGCTGCAGATCCTTACCGAGTAGGTGCACCACATCCATGCGAAATCCATCGACCCCGCGG
>JAYVVY010000175.1:0-20406 GCA_043786575.1 Ilumatobacteraceae bacterium | reverse complement strand
ACCTCGATCGCCCCATCCTCGACCGGTCGGCCCCAGATTCGAAGCAGGATGTCCAGCGCCGTCCCGCGCATCTCAGCTGCTGGCTGCACACCATCGGCGGCCAACAGCACGGCACCAGAACTGCCGTCGACGATCCATCGCTCCTTGGTGTCGGTGGTCGATGTCGCGAACACCGACGCCGGCACGATGAGGTGCTCGCGTGAGATCACCCGCGGCAGCATCACGGTCCAGTATTCGTCGATGCCGTCGGCCGCGAAAGCGGTCGCGATGGTTGGCTCCAGCCCGATCGCGCGCTCCGCATCCCAACGGTGCACCGAGGCCTCCTGTGCCTGACGGCGTCGCCACAACCCAGCAACCCTTGGCTCGACGGGGAACGGGTGCCAGGTGGGCTGCGACGGATCGAGGTCGCGCAGAGTGGCGACCAACCGCGCTCCCCCGTCACGAATCCAACCGGCGATGCCGGCAAGGTCGGCGGGCGCACGGTCACTCGCCGGGTCCAAGTGCGGCGCCGCTCCAGTCAGAATTGCGGCCCTTGCCCAGCGGTGCACTCCCCCAAGATGGGTGCCCAGGGACGGCAACGTCCACCCTGGGCAACCGGCGACTTCCATCTCCGGCGAACCGGCTTCCAGTGCGACTGCGAAGGCTTCGATGTCGGCGGCCAGGAGGGCGAGATAGTCCAGCGTCATGGCACGGGACAATACGCCCGGCAGAATGGCGCACGATGATCAATTCTCGTGTCAACACCATGCCGCCCGCCCCGTCCAGCGCCTTCGCGAGCGACAACGCCGCAGGCGCCCACCCACAGGTGCTCGCGGCATTGGTCGCCGCCAACGAGGGACATGCACTCGCCTACGGCATTGACAAGTGGACTGAGGAAGCCGAGGGTCGGTTTCGCGAGCTCTTCGGGCCGGCCAGCGAAGCGTTCCTGGTGTGGAACGGCACCGGCGCCAACGTGATGGCGTTAGCCACGATGCTGCACCCAGCCGACTGCGTGGTGTGCACCGAGTGGGCACACATTGCGGTCGATGAGGCTGGCGCCCCCGAGCGTGCGTTGGGCGCCAAACTCCTGACGCTGCCCGCTCCCGCCGCCAAGTTGGTGCCCGAGCAACTGCAGGCTCTCGCCCACTTTCAAGGCGTGCAGCACCACGCCCAGCCAGGCGTGGTCAGCCTCACCCAGAGCACCGAGTTGGGCACGCTGTACACGGCCGACGAAGTGGCCGCGCTGTGCGACACGGCTCACCGAATGGGCATGGTGGTGCACCTCGACGGGGCGCGCATCGCCAACGCGACTGCGGCGCTGGGCGGCAACGTGGCCGCGCTGCGCAGCTTCACGGTTGATGCCGGCGTCGACGTTGTCAGCTTCGGTGGCACCAAAGCCGGCCTGCTTGGCGGTGAGGCGGTCGTGTATCTCAACCCGGCGCTCGCCACACGTGCCAAGTTCGTGCGCAAGATGGTCAACCAACTGCCGTCGAAGATGCGGTTTGTTGCCGCTCAGTTCAACGCGCTGCTCACCGACGATCTGTGGATCCGGGGTGCGCGCCACTCGAACGAGATGGCATTGCGGTTGTATGACGCCACGCGCGACATCCCCGGCGTGCAGTACGACAGCGCACCGCAGGTCAATAGCCTTTTTCCTGTGATTCCTGCCGAGGCAATTGCCCCGCTCTGCGACTGGTGTTTCTTCTGGGACTGGGATGTCAGCCGCAATCAAGTGCGCTGGATGACCGCCTGGGACACCACCCAGGACGATGTCGACCGCTTCGCAGCGGGCGTTCGCCATCTTCTTTCCTGAAATTCGCGAACAACTCTTTACGGGAGCGTTTCAATCGCGTATCCTGTGACTACTTGCTCAGTGCAAGTACTTCGCCGGCATGAATCAGGGGGTTCTATGGCAGCGGTCGATCTTTTCGCCCAACGAGTCATCACCGACGATAGGTGGATGAACGATGCAGCCTGTCGAGGGCTGACGCATCTGTTCTTCCCACCGCCCGCAGAGCGCCCGCAGGCACGCGAGCGTCGTGAAAGCACTGCCCGCGATGTGTGTGGCAGCTGTCAGGTCAACGGCACCTGTCGTTCCTTTGCCCGCTCGAACCACGAGTACGGGTATTGGGGCGGCGAGAGCGAAGACGAGCGGCACGCAGCCGGCTTCCGTCTCATTGCGCCGATCGGCGTGCGCGCTCGCAACGTCATCTGACCGCCGTTCAAGTAACGGCGGTCGTACACGCTCTACGATGCCGGGCATGACCGGCTCGTTGCCCCACCGCACGGCAATTTCCGCCGCATGGGCGGCCTACGGCGACCGGCGTTCAATCGTTGCAGTCGACGAGGTCAGTGCCAACGTCTCCACCAACCGTGTCTACCGGCTGCACCTCGACGACGGCAGCACGGTGGTCGGCAAGGTCAGTTCCTACGGGTCGTACTTCTTGTTCTATGAGGACCACGACCGGCTGAACCGCTGCGCAACGTTGCTGGAGGAAACACGCTTCAGCGGCATGCTTGCGGAGGTCTGGCGCCGTCCCGACGGGCGCATTTTCACCTGGTACGACCAACAGATGTGGGCCGTGTTCTATGACGATGTGCCCCGGCGCGAACACCTGCCGCGCATCTTGTCGGTAGATCAGGTCCGCAACCTGGGTCGTGAGATCGCCGAATTCCATCTCGCGTGCACCGACCTTGCGCCCAAAATTCCCGCTGGCTCCAAGACGGTGAAGAGCGACGCGATCCACCTTCTCGATCTCCTCGAAAGTCCGTTCGCGCCCCGCAACTTCGATTTGCCACCAGAGTCGATTGGCGTGCTGTGGAAGCACACGCACCGGTTCCTCGAGCGACTGATCGAGGTTGGTTACGACGAGTGGCCCAAGATCCCGGTGCTCATCGATTGGAACCTCGGCAACTTCTCTGTCGCCACCGACCCAAACTCCGCCGACGGGTCGTTCCGATTGTTCAGTCGGTGGGACTACGACTGGTTCCGCATCGAACCACGCGTGCTCGACTTCTACTTCTTGTCCCGGGTGTCCAGCACCACCGGCGACCGCACACAGTTCACGTACGGCCCGCACACCCTTGTCGAGCCGACCTTCCTGGAGTTCCTACGGGCCTATCGCCAGGTGTTCCCGATGTCGGACGAGGAAGTGATGTTCCTGCCAGAGTCGTACCGCTTCTTCATCCTCAACTACGTCGTGCGTGAGGGCGCTCGCTTCTTCCGCCCCGATTTCTGCACGGCCTTTCGCCGAGACGCAGTCCGCACCTATCTGCCGGCGCTGGACACCCTCGACACGACACCCCTAATGTCCACCGCATGATGAGGGACTGGCTACCCGCCGTGCTGCCCAGCCGTGTAGAAGTGGGCGGCCTCACGTTCATACCGCTGACCCCTGCGCTGGTGGAGCCGGACTATGCGGCCGTGATGCGCGACATTCCGATGCTGCGCGCGTGGAGCGGTCAGGACTGGCCAACCGAGACGTTTCCCATTGAGTCGAACCTCGACGACTTGATCTGTCACGACCGCGAGCAAACCGAACGAGTAGCCCTGACCTACAGCGTGCTGTTGAGCGGTACGGTCCAGGGCTGTATTTACGTGCAGCCCTTCGCAGACGCATTGGCAGCCCGAAGGCTGGAGGCCGTTGCACCGTCTGCCGACTCAGGCGATGTCGTGGTTCGCGGGTGGCTGCATGACCGACCTGCCAGCGACCTGGTGACCGCGTGCATGTCGTGGCTGGGCAGCGATCCATTCACGTTTCCGAGACTGTGGTGGCAGACGAATTCGCAGTGCCCCGACCAGCTCGCCGCGTGCGACTCGCTGGGCCTTCGGACGGCGCTGAGCCTGGGCGGCACTGACCGAACGTGGGAGATGCGACGTTGATGTTCGACGTGTGTGTCGTGGGCAGCGCCAACCTTGACTTGGTCGCAACCGTTGCCAGGCTGCCCGGGCCTGGCGAAACGGTTCCTGGCAGTACCTTCTCCGAGTATCCCGGTGGCAAGGGCCTGAATCAGGCCGTAGCAGCAGCTCGCGCGGGCGCCTCGGTCGCGTTCGTCGGTGCGCTGGGCGAGGACGCCGCGGCCACCACACTGCGCGCTGTAATGGGCGACGACGGCATTGACTCGTCGCATGTGACCACCGTGCCCGTCGCGACGGGACGTGCGTTGATCGGAGTGGCGGCTACTGGCGAGAACTCGATCATCGTCGTGGCCGGCGCCAATAGCACGGTCACGGCCGCCGACATCCCCGCTGCCCGCGTCGTGCTGACACAGTTGGAGGTGCCGCCGGCTGCCGTGGAGCGAGCCCTCCGCACCGGTCGTGCCGCGGGCGCGATCACCGTGTTGAACCCGGCCCCGGTGCAACCAATCGACGCCAGCATTTTGCGGTGGTGCGACATCGTGGTACCCAACGAACACGAGGTCGAGCTCTTGGGTGGGGTCGCCTACTTGCTCGCGGCTGGGGCAGGGGCTGTTGTGGTCACCATGGGTAGCCGCGGCGCAGCACTGCACACCGCCGACGGCATCGTTCGCATCGAACCGTTCTCCGTCGTGCCCGTCGATACCACCGGCGCGGGCGACACGTTCAGCGGTTCGCTGTGTGCCCGGCTGGCCGCCGGCGAGGATCTCGCCACGGCACTCCGGTTCGCTGCGGCCGCCGGTGCACTGTGCACCACCGTCGCCGGTGCGGTGCCCTCGATTCCGCGCCGGGCCGCTGTGGAGGCGTTGCTCACCGCAGGGTGACCGCGGCCCAACCGTCCATTTCGTCGGTCGCTACCACAGCCAACGGCGCGAGCGCAGCCAGCACGTGCTGATGGGCGGCGGTGAGAATGCCGCTGATCACCAGCGCTCCCCCGGGCGCCAGCACTCGCTGTAGGTCGCCTGCGAGTGCGAACAGGGTGGGTGCCAGGATATTGGCCACGACCAGGTCGTAGATGCCGTCAACGTCGGCCAGGTCGGTGGTGCTGACTTCAATGCGATCGGTCACACCGTTTGCATGTGCGTTCGCGATGGTGACGGGAACCGCGGCGGGGGCAATGTCCACACCCACCGCCGCGGCGGCTCCGAACACGCATGCCCCGATGGCCAGCACCCCTGAGCCGCACCCGACGTCGAGCACCGTGAAGCCGGGCCGCACCAGTCGACGGATTGCACGCAGCGAGAGGATGGTGGTGGGGTGGTCGCCCATTCCGAAGGTGGCGCCAGGCTCGATGTGCAACACGGTCACGCCGACCTGCGCCTCGAAGGGAACCCAGGCGGGGCGAACCACGAGGTCTGCTTCCACCCATATGGGCTGGGCGAATTGGCGCCAGGTGTCGGCGACGGCCTCGTCCACCTCCACGAACCGGAACGGCCACGACCGCGGCAACTGCACATCACTGTCGAGCGCGTCGTCACCGATGGATGTCCACAGCTCGACCAGGCCGTCGTCGCCGGCGCGTTCCTCCACTGCCACCACGCCGAGACCCCACAACGCGTCACTGGCAAGCTCGACATCGGCCTCAGCAACCGTGACCACTAGTTGACGCATCAGTCGAGACGACGCATTTCCACCTTGTACCGAGCAGCCCTCGCGACGTACGACGCGACACCCATCTCGATGTCGCTTTGCCGGGCCCGGCCACTCTTGATGACTGCCGGTGTGCCAACAGCCAACGAGCCGCTGGGCACTTCTGTGTCGTTGAGGACGACGGCGTTGGCGGCGACGATTGCACCCGTGCGCACCATGGCACGGTGCAGCACGATGCTGCCGTTGCCGACGAGGCAGCCGGACTCGATGGTGCACGCTTCCAGATGAACCATGTGGCCAATGACGCAATCGTCACCAACGACCGTGGGGCGCTCGGGTGTGGTGTGCAGCACACAGTTGTCCTGCACGCTGGTGCGAGCTCCGATGGTGATGTACCCCTCGTCGCCGCGCAACACCGCGCCCGGCCACACGGAGCTGTACGGGCCGATGTGAACATCGCCGATGATGACCGCGTCGGGGTGCACAAAGGCGTCGGGATGGATGTTGGGAACGAGGTCGCCGAGGGCATAAATGGGCACGACGTGAGAGTACCGATCCGTCACGACGTGAAGCGAAGCGCCGTACAGCAGATACCGTGGACGCCTATGTCCCGCAGGATCGAAATCGAGCTCACCAGCGCGCGCCCAGACGGCACGTGGACGTGGCGAGCTGCAGGTGCCCAGAAACCCAAAGGCGTGCTCGACGGCACGTTGCTTCCCGAGGGCGCCGCTATCGGCATGATCCTGAAGGCAGACGCCGAAACAGAGATGGATGGCACCAGCATCCTCTCGGTCAGCCAGGGCAAGGCCAAGGCCGAGAAGGCCGGCGTGCTCGAGATGATTGGCAGCGACAAGCCCTTCGAGGCCGTCATCGAGACGAAGGCCCGTCGTGACCGCAGCGACCGCCCCGGCGGCGACCGCGACCGTGGCGACCGCCCGCGGCGTGACAACGACCGTCCCGGCGGCCCCCGCCGAGACCGCCCTGCTGGTGGCCCTGGCGGCGACCGAGACCGTGGCCCGCGCCCTGCTGGCGACCGTCCCAGCGGCCCCCGCACCGACCGTGGCCCGCGCCCCGGCGGCGACCGTCCCCAGGGCCGTCCCCACTTCGAGGCCCCGCCCGAGCTGCCGCAGCGGCCGAAGGCCAAGCGCCTCAAGCCCGGCCGCAAACACCGCAGCGCCGTCTTGGCCGAGCTGCCCGAGGCACAGCGTGCCGTCGCCGAGCGCGTGTTGCAGGGTGGCCTGCCGGCCGTGCGCCAGGCAGTCAACGAGCAGAACGCCCGCCTGAAGTCCGAAGGTAAGGAAGAAATTCCGGCCGCCGGTTTGCTGGCCATCGCCGAGCAGTTGCAGCCGAAGTTGCGCGTTGCAGAATGGCTGGATCGTGCTGATGCAGCCCTGGCCGATCTCGAGGAGCTGGACCTGCGCGATCTGCGCAGCGTCGTTGCCTCGGGCGAAGACCCCATCGTTGCCCGCGACGAGACCACCCGCGAGATTTCGACCAAGCTCAAGGAAGCGCTCGTCACCAAGCAGGACAAGGAGCTGGCGCTGTGGTTCGGTGACATCGATGCCGCAATGGGTGTTGGCCGCGTCGTGCGTGCCTTGAAGCTCTCCTCGCAGCCACCGAAGGCCGGCGTCCGGTTCCCGGCCGATCTGGCCGCCAAGCTGGCCGCATCCGCCACCGGCAACCTCACCGCCGACGCCATGCCCGACCGCTGGGCAGCCGTGCTCGAAGCTGTGGCCTTCAGCCCCATTCGTGCCCTGGTGCAGCCCACCGAGAAGCCCGCTCAGGTCAATGACGAGCTGCTGGCCACGGTCAAGCGGGTTGGCCCGTTGCTGCCCCAGATCGCTGCCTTGTTCGGTGTCGACGTCGACGCCAAGGCCCAGCCCAAGCCGCTGCGCCCCACCCGTCCCACCGCCCCGGCCAAGAAGCTGCCCCCGAGGCCGCCGGCTCCCCCGACTGCCAAGGCCACCCCGAAGCCCGCCGCTGCTGAAGTCACTGAAGCTCTCGTAGAAGTTGCTGCTGAAGCCGTCGAGGCACCTGCCGACGCGGTTGTCGAAGCCGACGAGGCCACTGCTGATGATGTGGCAGAAGCCGTCGATTCTGAAGAGAAGACTGCCCAGCCCGTTCCCTCTGCCCCAGACGAGATCAAAGAAGAGGAGAAGGGTGCTCCAACAAAGCCACGGAGCCCCTTCAAGGAGACGGACAACGCTTCTGCTGAAGATCCGGTCAAGGCTGAGCCGATTAGCGACGACAACAGCACCGAGTAACAACTGTCGTGCTGATCGACTCCCACGCGGATTGAGATCAGTACACTGCGCCTATGGCATCCTCAGGTTCAGACGTTGAGCTCTCACGATTCGCCTTGTCCGAGGCGATTCGGTCACTGGATCATCAGGAGCAGGAGCTCGGCCGTATTCGTGATCGTGCTCTGACGGCGCTCGGGTTGCTGAGTGCCTCTTCAGCGTTCCTCATTGGCGCGTCGGTCGACCACGTCGCAAGGCGCACGTTTTGGAGATTCGACCTTCCTCTGGGCGTAGGCACCGTGTGCTATCTAGTGGTACTGGCCCTCACTCTCGGATTGCTCAAGCCGACTAAGTGGACTGCGAAAATTTCTGCGAATGTGATTATCGAGGACTTTGGAGCAGGGACGATAGACGACCTAAATCGTCTCGCCACTTTCTACGACGGGGCACAGGACAGCAATGAGTCAGCACTTGAGGACCTGAGAAATCGCTACAAGGCGGTTCACCTCGTAGCTGGCTTGACCCTGGTGGTGTGGATAACACTGGTGTGGGCCTCCGTCTAAGCTCAACCAGTCGACTCGGAATCAGATTGAAGTCGTGATTTGGCGCTCAAACGAGTCCCATGACTTCAATCCTGTCTGCCATATCGGTCCCCAGGTCTGTACAGCTGTCAGCTCTGGCGTGGCAGGAAGTTGCACTCCCATATAATTTTTGGGGCCTGATCGCCGGTTCGGCGTCGACGGCGTCGCACACCTACAGTCGGGCGTATGTCCGACATTGTGAAATATGAAGTCCATGGTCGCATTGCGCTCATCACGCTGAATCGTCCCGAGGCGCGCAACGCCATCAACGGCGATGTCGCACAAGGCGTGGAGGCCGCTATCGACCAGATGGAAGCCGACCCGGGCGTGTGGGTCGGAATCATCACCGCCAACACGGAGGGCCAGGAGCGCCCCGTCTTTTGCGCGGGCGCCGACCTGAAGGCCATCAACTCCGGCAACGCCGCCGGACTCAACACCAAGCGCGGCGGCTTCGCCGGTTTCGTCTACCGCGAGCGCACCAAGCCGGTGATCGTTGCGGTCGACGGTCTGGCAACAGCCGGCGGGTGTGAAATCGTGCTGGCCGCCGACCTAGTCGTGGCCACCACCCGCAGCTCCTTCGGGCTCGCTGAAGTGAAGCGCAACCTCATCGCCGGCGCCGGCGGCCTCTTCCGCCTGCCCCGCGCCATTGGTCAGGCAGCCGCAATGGAGGCCATCCTCACCGGTGAGCCGATTCCTGCCGCGCGTGCCTACGAACTGGGCCTGATCAGCCGCCTGGTCGAGCCGGGCTCGGCTGTGGAGGAGGCAATGGCGCTGGCCGGAAAGATCACCGAGTCCGCTCCCCTGGCCGTGTGGGCCAGTCGCAAAGTCGTGCTCGCCGCGGCATACAGCGACGACGAGACCCTGAAGCGCATGACCAATGAAGAGTTCGCCAAAGTGATGGGCTCTGAGGACACCAAGGAAGGGCTGACCGCCTTCATCGAGAAGCGCACCCCCAACTGGCAGGGCAAATAACCCGCTAGAGGGGCACCGAGACGGTGATCTTGCGGGCTTTGATGCCGGCTCGTTCGTAGAGGTTTTTGGTTGCACGGTCGCCGGGCAGTGCGGTGCCTTCCAGCACAGTGCAGTCAAGCGACCGTGCAGCCGCGATCGCGGCCTCCAGCAGCCAGTCGCCAAACCCCACCTCACGCGCCTCTGGGTGCACGTAGACCTGCATCACCTCGGCGGCTGCAGCAACGATCTGCAGCTGCAGGTAGCCGACCACTACCTCGTCAATGGTTGCCACCCACACGTGCTGGCCGGTCTGCAGCAGGACCGCAGCCCAGTCCCCCACCGCGGGCCGCTCGGCCAGGTGGGCTGGGCCGCCACGCTGCTCGATCAGCGCTGTGCGAGCTTCGTTCTCAAGCGCCGCGACCTCGTCGGCGTCTGTCGGCGCCAGCGGGCGCACGAGCTGTTCCATCAGTCTGCGCCCAGCAGTTGGTCCACCTTGGCCAGAATTGTGCGTCGACCACGATTGGCCCGCTCGTACGTGCGGATGCCTGCCAGCTCATAGACCGGAAGACGACCGAGCAACTGCACCACTTGCGCTGCCGCAAGGTTCTGATAGCCATCGAACGGTGCTGTGAGCGGCGTCTCGGCCACCACCATGAGCGGCTCGACGACCGGTTCCACGGCAACCGATGCGACCGCAGTGCCGGCCATCCGCTTCTCCAGCTCGCGCCGCCCGTACGTAACGGCCATCTCGCCAACCCAGCGTGCCACCTGGACGCGCTCAAAGACCCGTGTACGGCCGCTGGTGACAAACGTGTCAAGGTCTGACCGAAGCTGCACAGCGAGCCCCACAGGGGCATACACCGCGATATCCAGCACCTTCTCGATAAGCGGGCGCTGGTCGGTCATCGCAGGTCAGCTGAAGATGGGGCACTCGTCGTCGCCGATGGGGCACACCGGTGCACCCTGGCGAACCAGCAAGAAGCACGTGGGGCACAGCTGCTCGTCGGCGCGCTTGGGCTGCAGACGATCGGCGGCCTCGCCCTTTTCTTCCGGCTCGTCGTCTTCGTTCTCGTCCTCATCGTCGGCGGCGACGAGGCGATCCTTCAGGATCGTGTCGAGGTCGGCTTCGACATCGTCAGGAGCAATGATGTCGTCGTCTTCATCCTCGTCCTCGCCAGCTGGCACCGAGCGACGGACGGGACCACTGGTGTCGTCGTCGTCCTCTTCGTCAGCGGCCACGAAATCTTCGTCGAGAGCGACGAATTCGTCGTCTTCCTCGAGCGCGTCTTCTTCGAGTGCATCCTCGTCAAGCTCGGCCGGGTCGATGTCGGCCTCTTCTTCGACTTCCTCAAACTCTTCGTCAGGTTCGGTTGGGATTTCTTCGTCGTCTGCCATATCGGTTCCTTGTCGTTACCAGCGCGTACTCAGTGCGTCATCCCGTGCGAGGCCGGGGATACTACGGCGAGAGCCAGCGGAGGCTACCCGCGGCCGCTGTGACTGGCGTCACTTTCTTCGATCGGGCACAAAATTCGCCCGCTGTTCACGTCTGGCTGCGACGTGCTTCCGCGCGCCGTTCGGCCGCCAAACGCTCAAGCTCGGGCGCTTCGGTGGTCATGTGTGTCATCGCCGCCGCAATCGAGCGGTGGCCGGCCTGCTCGTCGATCAGGCGATGCATTTCGAGCGCAATCCGCCGATACGACGGGTGCCCCTGCGGCGACGAGCGCAACTCCAGCATGTGGATGGCCTCACGTGCGTTGAACTGCATCGTGTAGCGCATGCGATAGGCCATGCTGAGCGCGTACTGCGCCTGCTGTGGGAACTCTTCCTTGAGAGCGTCGAACAGCGAGGCCGAGCGAGCCATCGCGTCGTCGAAGACATCGGTCATACCCGCTTCCTCGACCAGGTCCGGGCGAACGTACCCGTGATTTGGTGTGAGGGACTGCCACTCGATGGTCAGCATCCGGTGACGCTGCAGATCGCGGAAGGCGCCGTAGTCGCTGAGGACGTCGAAGCGATAGTCAACTCGCTCGAATGCGCGGCCCGGCTTGTGGCGGCGGTTTTCACGGTCACCGATGTACGCCTGCAGCAATGCCAACCGCTCGGTTGGTCCCAGCAACTTCACGCGCTGCGCCAGCTGGCTCTCCGGCAGGTGCGACAGGGGATAACAAATTGCTGCGAGCAGCTTGTTCTCTGCGTCGGGGTCGAAGTCGACCAGTTGCACGGCGGGCACTTGTTCGACTGGCGTGTCGCCGAACAACGAATCCACGAGTGCCGACGTGTGCTCGCGGGTGCCGGCAAGGTATTGGCTCCACCGGCCACCACGGTCGGCAAGGTCGACGCGCTTGAGAAAGCTGGGAATCACCTTGCGCAGCTCGTGCAGCATCAGATCGGCATAGTGGCGCGCCTCGGGCAACGGATGCGACCGCATGCGAATCAGCAGCGCCTCGAACGCTTGACCGCTGCCGTAGATGCCGACGTTGCTGAGCGATGCAGCTGGCAACACGCCGCGCACCGCATCGAGCGCCTTCGCCTTGGTGGCCATGCGATACACGAAATCGCTGTCGCCAGGATCGCGAGGGACCGTGGCGCGCACGTGGTCGGTGACGCGCGCCAGCAGCAGGCTGTAGCTGTCGAACATGCGGTCCATGTCGCCCACGTAGCGCGTGCCGAAACGGCTGGAGAGCAACGCTGGGTCGCGGAAGAACCGGTAGCGGCCACCGAGGCGAGCGTCGTAACTGATGTAGCGCGTGCTCTGCTCCAGGTAGCTCATCATGCGGCCCCACTCGAGCACCTTGGTGAGAATGTTGGAGGCCTGCTCGCAGGCGAGATGCACGCCACCGAGCTGCGCGACAGAGTCGTCGCCGTATTCGAAGAAGACCTTCTCGTACAGCTCCTCAGCACGTTCTAACCCAATGGTGGCGTCAACTGACATGTCGCCGGCGATGTCGAGATCGCCAACAAATTCGTCGAGGAACAGCCGTCGCAGGCTCTTCGGACTGCGGCTGTAGCGCGCGAACAGCGCCCCTTTCACCACCTCTGGCAGGTTCACGAGCGCGAAAACGGGCCCATCGAGGTTGGTGAAGTAGCGACGGAGTACGTCTTCTTCGTGGGGGGTGAATTCTTCGGGGACGTAGACCGTCACGAGGTGTCATCCTAGGGTGGCGTACTGCGCGCGGCAGGGATGCCGCCCAGGCAATCGTGCGGTAGCGAGGGTGACCAGTTCAGAGCACCTGCACGCCGGCCGGGCGGCCAGCGAATGCAGTATTCATGCGGTCGCGAAGGTCGGCTTGCAGCCACAGATCGACAACGGTCATTGCCATCGACTTCGCGCCATCGATCACCGCCTGGTCGCCGGCAGGGCTGGCTGCCCAGGTGGCGAAGTCAATGCTGTGAATCGGCACGCCGTCGGGGGCGACCTTGATCATCGGGTGGATGGACGGCACCAGGTAGCTGATGTTGCCCATGTCGGTGCTGCCCATCACCCGCCGACCGCTGGTCACGGGGTCCAGCACTGTGCGCCCCACCCGCTGGGCATTCGCGACGTAGGCGGCCACCATCGGGCCGTTGTCGATCATGTCGGCGCAGGGGTTCGGGTCCCACTCGTGTGTCATCGTGCAGCCGCACGCGGCGGCCGAGCTCTCCAGCGCGGTCATCACCCGTTGCTTGAGGGGCTGCAACGACTCGATAGTGCCGGAGCGCACGTACCAGTCCATCGCGGCCTCCGAGGGGACGATGTTGGGCTTGTCGCCGCCGTTGGTGAAGATGCCGTGGATGCGCTCGTTGGGGCGGATGTGCTGGCGCATGGCGGCGATGTTCATGTAGCCAAGGACGGCGGCGTCAAGGGCGTTGCGACCCTCCCATGGGGCAGCCGAGGCGTGCGCAGACTTGCCGTGGAAGTACACGAACAGTTCCTGAATGGCGATGCAGTCCATCGAGATCAGATCAGCGTCGGCCGGGTGCACCATCATCGCCGCGTCGACCGCGTCGAAGGCCCCCTTGCGAGCCATGTGGACTTTGCCCGCGCCACCCTCCTCGGCAGGTGTGCCCATGATGCGCACGCGACCGCCGGCGGCTTCAGCAACGAACGCTGCGGCCAGGCCCGCGCCAAGGCCGGCGGTGCCGATGATGTTGTGCCCGCAGGCGTGGCCAACGCCGGGCAGCGCGTCGTATTCACACAGCACCGCAATGGTGGCACCCGTAGTGCCGGCTGTGGAATCGAATGCTGTCTCCAGGTCGTAGGCGTGACGCGTTGGGGCGACACCATTGCGCTCAAGCAGCCCGGTGAGCAGATCGTGTGCGAAGTGTTCCTGGAAGTTCAGCTCCGGGTGAGCATGAATCTGGTGGCTCGCGTCAATGAGTTGATCGGCCAGTTCGTCAACGCGGCTGCACACGGCAGCCTTCAGCCCTTCGGAATCGGGGGCGTACGCAGTCATGGTTCAGTTCCCTTCGTGGGTGAGCACGATCTTGCCCAGTTGTTGGCCGTCTTCCAAGCGAGCGAGCGCTTGTGCGTAGTCGGCTATTGGGTACGTGGTGTCGATGCGGATATCGAGGCCCTGTGCGACCAGCGCCGAGACCTCGTCGAACTCCTGGTAGCTACCCATCGTGCTGCCGATGATCTCGATCTGCTTGAAGAACAACCGAGGAAGATTCAGCTCCACCTTCGGGCCGGACGTGCCGCCACAGACCACCAGTCGCCCGCCTGGTTTGAGGGAACGCACGGATTGTTCCCAGGTGGCCGGGCCGACGCTCTCGATGACGATGTCGGCGTCGACCGGCCACTTGCTGGCAGCACTGTCGTGCACGGCGGCAACTCCCATGGTGAGTGCCTCGGCACGCTTGGCTTCGCTACGGCTGGTGGCGACAACCGTGCAGCCCATGTGGCGTGCGATAGCCAGCGCCGCGCACGACACGCCGGAACCAATTCCGACCACAAGCACCGTGTTCCCCGCCCGCACGCGGGCCCTGCGCAACATGCGGTAGGCCGTGAGGTAGGCAAGCGGGTACGCCGCGCACTCGGCCCAGCTGCGGTTGGCGGGGCGTGGACGAACGTTGCGGCTGGGGGCCACCGCGTACTGGGCGTGACCGCCCCAGCAATGCTCGCCGTAGATCATGAAGCCCGGCCCCATCGGGCTGTCGTTGCCCAGCGCGACGATGTCGGCAACCGGCGAGACGCCAGGGTTGATGACGACTTCGTCACCCACGGCCACGGTGCTGACCGACGCGCCGACCGCCTCGACAACACCGGCTACATCGCAGCCGGGAACGTGCGGCAGCGGCGGCTTGGGCATGCCGCGGGTGACCCACAGGTCCATATGGTTCAGCGCCGAGGTAATCACCCGGATGAGCACGTCGTCGTCGCCGACCACCGGCTGGTCGATCTTGCCAAAGCGATAGCTACCGGGCGATTCGTCGAGGATCCAGGACTGCATGACCGATGACCCTACTGCCGTATCGGCCGGCGCATCAGGCGTACACCGTGAGCGCGTCGGGCTCGCAGGTCACTGTGATGTCGATCGCTGTTCCCCACCGAACGCCGTCCACCCACAGCACCAGTGGCTGCTCGAACATCGCGGTCGCGATGGCGGACTGCGTAGCCCTCAGTTGCGGGTGCGGCAGGTGCGTGCCAGTGCGTGCTCGCTCTCGGGCCTGACGTCGTGCCCGCAGTGGCATGTCGGCGTGCACGTGCACGACGTCGACTTTGCCATCGTTGGGGTGCGAGCGAGGTGCCACATCGTACTGGCCGAGGAACTGGGCGTTCATCGCCATCCACACCTCACCGCGCCACCACCCACGGCGAGCCACGACGTGCGCCACAGCCCACGTCGTTCGCCCGTCTGCCTCCACCCTCAGCAGGTCGATCGGGGCGGTCATGACCCTGCCCGGAAAGCGGCCGGGTGTGCCGCCGCCAAGGGTGTGCGCCATGTCTCCCCCGCCGAGCCCAAGGGGCTGCATTTCGCGACCGGACTCGCGTAATGCCAGCACCCATCCCCGTGCGTCGCGATCAGTGGGCACGACGCGGAGAAAGCCGGGCGATTGCACCTGCTCACCCCACGGCTGGCCGCGCCGGATGGTCACTGGGCTTCGGGTTCGGGCTCGGGCTCGGCGACCTCAACCGCGCTTGACGACGCTACGACACCACGAAAGAGCGCCTCGGCGGCAGCATCTGCGGCTCTGCGGGTCGCCTTCAAGGGCGCAACAATCGCGAACTGACGGAGGAGATCGATGAGTTGCTTCATCGTGCGCACGAAGTCGCCACCGGAGAGTTCCTCCTGCGCAACCACGTCGGCAAACCCCTCGCCTGCCGCCCAGGCATACGCGACCGCGATGAAGGTCGGGTCTGGGGGACGATGCACGCTGAGGCCTGCTGCCTCTTCGGTGTCTTGCAGCTCATAGCTGATACGGGCGATCGACTGCCACTTGCCACGCACGTCGGACGACGGGTACCACGGCGTTGGGGGCGGTTCCGGGCTGCGGTGCTCGTAGACGAAAACGCTTGCCAGGCCGGCCAGAGCGGCCGGATCGAGCCCGTCGAGCAGGCCCCTGCGCACGCACTCGACAACGAGTAGGTCGCTCTCGTGAAACAGCCGCGACAAGGTCTCCCCTGCCTCGGTCAGCGTCCAACCTTCGACGTAGCCCCATTTCGCCAGTACGCCAAGGACTCGGTCGAAGTCGCGAGCGATCGACGAACTGCGACCTCGAACTCTGACTCGCAACTCGTCGATCTCGCGCGCCACGCGGTCGGCCTGGGTGGCGGCCTTGAGCCGGTCGGCCAGATCGGGGTCGTCCTCCACCGGGTGGTCGCCGTCGTACTCCGGCTGCGCTGGTCGGCGGCTGCGTTTGTGTGGCGCGACTTCGGCTTGTTCCAGCCGAGCCGCCACGGACCGTTGGAAGTCGTTGCGGTTCGGTGCGAAGTCGGCGGGCAGTTCGATGCGACCAATTGCTGTCGGGGGCTCGTCGAAGTCCAGCGCGGTCAACATCAGCAGGTCACGCCGGGTGGTGATGGTGGTCAGGCGTACGCCACCCTTGCGGTGGGCGTTGGCCAGTACTGCTGCGCGGCCCGAGTAGCGACCCTTCTCGATGTAGAGGATGTCGCCCGGACGCAGCTTCATGAGCGCAAGCGAAATCGGGTCGTCGCGCACGATGACGCCTTGACGCGGGCCGGCATCGGTGCTGCTCTGCAGGCGGCGATATTCGTCGATGTCACCGAACGGGCTGCGGGCCTTCTCCAGCAACGTGGCGAGATGTTCCTGGCGGCGATCGAGGCGGGCCTCGATCTTCACGACATCTCGATCCGCCTGGTACTGCGCGAAGGAGAGGTTGAGCAGGTGGTGCGCGCGCTCGCTGGTGTACGAACGCACCAAATTGGCGGCCATGTTGTAGGTGGGGCGGAAGGCCGAGTTGAGATGGAAGGTGCGGCTGCTGGCCAGCGCGGCAACCTGTTCGAAAGGCACGAAAGGGCTCCACAACACGACGGCATTGCCCAGGTCGTCCAGCCCGCGGCGCCCAGCGCGGCCGGTGAGCTGGGTGTACTCCCCCGGCGTCAGGAACGTGTGGTGGTCGCCGGTGAACTTGCTGAGCTTCTCGATCACCACGGTCTTGGCCGGCATGTTGATGCCGACCGCGAGCGTCTCGGTGGCGAAGACCACCTTGACCAAGCCCTCGACGAAACACGCTTCGACAGCCTCCTTGAACGGCGGCACCATGCCCGCGTGATGGGCGGCCACCCCGGCTTCCAATTGGGCAAGGAACTGGCCATAGCCGAGCACTGCGAGGTCGGCGGGGTCAATGCCGCCGAGGCGCGCTTCCACAATCTCGCGAACCCGTTCACGCTCCGCGCCGGTGGTGAGGTGAACCCCGGCTGCGAGCACACTGCGAGCCGCCTCATCGCATTGGTTGCGGCTGAAGATGAAGCAGATAGCCGGCAACATTCCGTTGCGGTCGAGCACCTCCACCACTTCCAACCGCGAGGGCGTGTACAACCGACGGCGGCCCTGCTGTTTGTTGCTGCCCTTACGGTCGCGATTGCTGCGCGCCGCCTCGGCATCCACTCGCATGGCCTCGTGGTTCGGGCGACCGTTGATCAGCACAGGCATCAGCGACAGCCGGTCATGCGTCCTGTCGCCAACCAGATACAGGTTGTCCAGTCGCACCGGCCGACGGTCTTCGACAATGGCTCTCGTCGCGCCGCGAACGGTAGTGATCCATTCGGCCAGCTCGCTGGCGTTGCTGACCGTCGCCGAGAGGCAGACCAGCCGAACGCGCACCGGCAGGTGGATGATGACTTCCTCCCAGACGGGCCCGCGGTATGTGTCCTGCAGGAAGTGCACTTCGTCGAGCACCACTACGGCAAGGTCTTTCAGCGCTGGGCTGCGCGCATAGATCATGTTGCGCAGCACCTCGGTGGTCATCACCACGATCGGCGCATCGCCGTTGATGTTGTTGTCGCCGGTGAGCAAGCCGACCTGCTGCGGGCCGAGCCGCTGCACCAGATCGTGGTACTTCTGGTTGGACAGCGCTTTCACCGGGGCCGTGTAAAACGCCCGCTTGCCATCCGCAACTGCAGCATCGATCGCGTACTCGGCCACTACCGTCTTGCCGCTGCCCGTCGGCGCGGCCACCAGTACCGATTCGCCGTTGTCCAGCGCATCGAGTGCCCGCAACTGGAACATGTCCAGCGGGAACTCGTAGTGCGCAATCAGCTCGGCCCGGTCGGTACGCACCGTGCTAACGGCTCACTCTGCTGCGGCTTCGCGAGCGCGCTTTCGCTTCTGTGCAAACAACCCGATGAGTATCGAGATGATGTAGAAGATCGTCATCGGCCCGGCCAGCGCCATCATCGAATATGGGTCGCCGCTCGGCGTGATCACGGCTGCGATCACGAAGATGATGACGATCGCGTAGCGCCACTGCTTCGCCAGTTGCTGCGGGGTGACGACGCCCACCAACTGCAGGAACACCAGCAACACGGGGAACTCAAACGCGATACCGAAGGCGGCGACCATCAGCCCGACGAGGCTGATGTACTTACTGACCTGGAAGTTGGCCTCCACGTCGTTGCCTGCCCACGAGATGAGAAAGTCGAGTGCGGGTCCAAGAGTCCAGTAGGCAACGAAGCCGCCGAGCAGGAACAGACCAACCGAAGAGAGCACGAACGGAATCGCGTACTTCTTCTCTTTGGCGTGCAGCGCAGGCACGATGAAGCGCCACAGCTGCCACATCAGCACCGGTAGGGCAATGATGATGCCGCCGTAGGTGGAGATGGACAGGCGTGTCGACAAGCCTTCCAACGGCCCGATGAACTGCAGCGTTCCGCAGTTCAGACTGGGTTTGCGCTCGCACAGGTCGGTGTACGGCTTGCGGAGGAACTTGAGCACCTGATCGTAGAAGGCAAGGATGATGATGATGCCGAACACAATTGCGAGCACTGAGCGGATGATGCGGGTGCGCAGCTCCGCAAGGTGCTGCGTCAGTGTCATACGGTCGTCAGGCGTCGCGATCTTCGGTTGATCAGCGCTACCCCGAAAGGGGACTTTCATTCGCTGGCGTCCTCGGGGGGTGCTGCGAGCTGAGTGACTTCAGTTTCCGCAATCGGCGGCTCGACGGCGACGGTCTCTGCCGCCTCCGACTCGGTTGCGGGTGTGTCGGCACGCGCGACACGCTCTTGGCGGCGCGGATTGGCGCTTCCGAAGTTGAGACCGGCATCTCGTCGAATCGCGGGCTTGGGGGCGATCTCGCTGGCTGGCGGCGTGACTTTTTCCATCGCAGAGGCATCGCCACCGTCGATGTCGAACTTGGCGGCATCGCGAACCAAGTTTGCGGTCTCGCGCAATTCACGCATTGGCTCGTCCATGGCGTCGCGAAACTCGTCTTGGAAGCCGCCGACCGTCTTCTTGAACTCCGCGTAGGTTTTGGTGAACTTTCGAACGGCCTCCGGCAGCTTCTCTGGCCCCAGCACGACGAGCGCGATGAGCAGGAGGAAGATCATCTCGCTGCCCTGGACGTTGAACACGTTGCCGAGTCTAGGAGCAAGCAAGTCAGTCGTGGCATCATCGTGAGGTGCAACAACGGATCCCTTCGCTGCTCGACACTCCGATTGCGTTCGCCCACCGTGGTGCGAAGGCGTACGCGCCCGAAAACACGTTGGAAGCCTTCGCCCTCGGCTTGAAACTTGGCGCCAACGGGTTGGAGAGCGACGTGTGGGTCACAGCCGATGGCGTGCCCGTGCTGGACCACGACGGACTGGTCAAGCGGTCGATGGGTCGCGGCAAGCCAATATCCAGCTACCGCCGCAGCGAACTGCCCTTGCATATTCCGACGCTGGCCGACCTTTTGGAGCGCTGCGGGTCGACGTATCACCTCTCACTTGACCTGAAGGACCCTGCATCTGGGCAGGCTGTGATCGATGTGGTCCGCGAGGCAGCGCCGGCCATGTTGCCGCGGCTGTGGCTGTGTTCACCAGTGTGGGAGTCGCTGCTGCCGCTGCGCGACCAGGGTGCGCGACTGGTGGATAGCACGGGGCTGCAGAGGATCAAGGAGGGTGCTGAACGCCGGGCGGCCACGTTGTCGGCGAATGGCATCGATGCACTCAACATGCATCACCGTGATTGGAGTGGCGGTTTGGTGGTGCTGCTGCACCGCTTCAACCGCGCTGCTTTTGGTTGGGACATGCAAGAGCCGCACATTCTCGAACGGTCACTGCGAATGGGCCTGGATGGTGTGTACTGCGATTACCCGGACCGCATGATGGATGCGTACCGCGAGCAGTTGGGTACGCCAGCGCCGATCAGCTGATCGGCGTGCCGGCTAGAGCCAGCGCCAGTCGCCCGCCGGCCAGATGACGACGAAGGCCCGGCCGATGAGGTTGCTGTAGGTGATGGGGCCGAGGGCCCTGCTGTCCTTTGAGCCCGGCCGGTTGTCGCCCATCACGAAGACAGAATTGTCGGGAACCTTCGTCAGCGGATAGGCCTCACCGCAACTGGTGGGCGTCACCACTGTGGGATCGAGGTAGGGCTCGACCAACTCGCTGCCGTCGATGTACAGCACGCACGACCGGTACTCGACCGTCTCACCGGGGAGCGCGACCACTCGTTTGATCAAGTCGCGTTCGCCCGCGCCCTCGATGGTCTTGAGCACCACCACATCGCCACGG
>JAYVVY010000174.1:0-5137 GCA_043786575.1 Ilumatobacteraceae bacterium | reverse complement strand
GCCGAGACGATCCCCGTCATCGTCATCCTGCTGCTCGCTGTGGTGCTCGCCCGCCGCGTCACCGGTGCGTGGCGAGCGTCGTTGTTCATGGCTCTGGTGGTCGGTGGCGAGAAGCTGATCTACCTCACGTCGTCGTTGCTGGTCGGTCGTGACCGGCCGCCGGTGTCCACGCTCGATGACACCTACGCCACCTCCAGCTTCCCCTCCGGCCACATCGCCAGCGCGGTCACGCTCTATGGATCGATTGCCATCGTGATCGGCGTCTGGAAGGGTCGTCGCCATTTCGTGGGCCTCCTCGCGCTGACCGCCGTGATCGCTGCGGCCGTGGGGTTCTGCCGGATGTACCGAGGCTTCCACTACCCCAGCGACATCATCGCCGGCGCGCTGATCGGCATCATCTGGACCACGGTCGTGTACCTCGCGATGCGGCCGCTGCGCGAGCGTGTCGGCATGCTGGGGGCGGAGACCCACGACCGGGAACGCTAACGTCGTACCCGGAGGTGTCCGGGTGCCTGGTGGACTCCGCCGCCTTCAAAGCGGTTGGGACGAGCGATCCTCGTCCGGCGGGTTCGATTCCCGTCCACCTCCGCCAACAGTGCACGGGCTCCACCGGGGTCGAAGTCTTCGTCTCACGCCGAGACGGCGGTGTCCTTGGCGAGTGCCGTGACGAGATCCGACGAGGTGGCGACGTGTGCGAAGAGCAGCTGCAGGGTGAGGAGCGACGCTTCGTGGTTGGATCGTGGAGCGTCGAGGGCGATGGGCTCGGCCGTTGCGTCGCTCACGATGAGGCAGTGGTAGTCACGGAACATGGCGTCGCGGACCGTTGAATCGACACAGACGCTGGTGGTCGCACCGACAACGATCAGACGCTCGACACCCCTACGACGGAGCACGTCGTCCAAGTCGGTGCTGTAGAAGCCGCTGTAGCGGGTCTTGTACAGCACTACGTCGTCTGCGTCAGGGGCCAACTCGTCGACGATGTCGGTGTTCCAGCAGTCTCGTACGAGAATGCGGGAGGGCTCACCGCTCGGAGAGATCACGTGATCGCCGACCCGGAGAGCCGCATGCTTCAGCCACGTCGGAGACAAGGGGTAACCGGCGTCCTCCAGATCGGGACGGAAGCCCATCTTCAGGTACACGATCGGCAACTCATTCGTGCGCGCAGATTCGAGTACCGCACGCACGTTGGGGACGATCGCCTGAATGCACGAGATATCGATGCCGGCCCGATCGAACATCCCTCCCGGCGAAGCGAAATCGTTCTGCATGTCCACGACCACGACGGCTGTCTTCGTTGGCTCTAAGGAGAATGGTGCAGGCCTCGCCGGGACCTCGACCGTCTGATGCTCGGTAGCCACGACGCCTCCTCGAATCCTGTGCTCGTCCACCGCAGAGCCTGCCCGAATCGAAGCCCCGGCGCAACCATGACCCGGCGGAGACCGCACCATCGCGGAAGCGCCGCTTGGCGGGCACCATTTCGTGACACTGCATCAGGGTCGTTCCCGGCCGATGGCTCGACTGACGGGTGGCCAGGTGTGCCGTTGATTGTTGCCGCGCAGCCTCGGGCGGGCCGTGCGACGTGCAAATGAGCAAGGTGCTATGAGCGCGGGCTGGCAGGCTGATGGAGTGCAGATTGAGTCTCTGGCGGGTCATCACCACCTTGCTCCGCTGCTTGGCGCGTGGCACTACTCGGAATGGGGCCACCTGTATCCGTCCGATGTATGGAACGCGGACATTGCGACAGGGGAGTTTGAAGCGATGGCTGCTTCAGTGTCGGCGGATCGCACCTGGGTTGCATTCGACGGTGAGACCCGGCGGGCAGAGGATGTACTCGGTTCGGTGTCGTTGATGGCCAGCGACGATCTCGCCGGCTACGAGCACCTCACGCCCTGGCTTGCCAGCATGTTCGTTGTGCCCGCAGCCCGTGGACGTGGCGTGGCGACAGCGCTCGTTGAACAGCTGCTCGCGGCAGCCTGCGATATCGGGTATGACGAGGTCTACTTGTTCACGTCGGGTCAGGACGATTTCTGGTCGGGGCAAGGCTGGACAGCGATCGTGGACGTCGAGACCTCGGGTAATCAGGCGACCGTGATGTCGCGGTCAGCGAGAACAGCGGTGACGCGACCCTGGTAGGTCCCTGGAACGGATCGGAGGTTTGCACGCCCTGCGCGTGGGGTACTGGATGAGCATGATTATCACTGGACTCATCCTGTTCCTGCTCGGCGCGTTGCTGGCCGTTCCGATTCTTACGACGCTTGGCATCATCTTGTTGATCGTTGGAGTCGTGCTGCTGATCGTTGGAGCCACCGGTCGTCAGATTGGCGGACGCGCTCACTACTGGTGATGCCTACACGTACCTCACGTCGGTTTCCCGCTGGCCAAGCCCCTAGGCCATGTGGCTGCGGTCGTCGGCCAGGCGGCGGCCGTCGATGTAGCGC
The DNA here is from genome assembly GCA_043786575.1 of Ilumatobacteraceae bacterium. GTDB lineage: Bacteria > Actinomycetota > Acidimicrobiia > Acidimicrobiales > Ilumatobacteraceae > UBA668. Next base: position 2,699 of record JAYVVY010000174.1, on the reverse strand, counting down.
AGTTCGTGGCGCACCGTACCGTCATTGCGCCACTTGCGAATCGCGGGAGTGCCATCGCGACCGTCCTGGCGCTTGCCGGCCCAGTAACGCTCTTCGTAGTGCACCTTGCCATCGGCGAAGTAGCCGCGAGCGGCGGGTATGTCAGTGGTCGGATCGTGCAACAAACCGTGGGTGTAGTACAGCTCGTACTTCAGCTTGGCGTCCGGACGGAAGCGACGGTAGGCGGGGTGGTACCGGCCAGGGTTGTGCAGTTGGCCCTCGCGGTACCAGGCGACATAACTGACGGAGCCGTTGGAGTGTCGGCGAACACGGCCGGTGAAGCCGACGGGGATCTCCGCCTCATCTTCGATGTCGATCGTGTTGATGACACGAAAGGTCATTGAGTTCGGAATGAGGTCGATCAGTTCCATAGTCGGGTATCGCCATGATTCCCGACCAACTTGAACAATCAGACGAACTTTGTCCGATACTCAATTTCCGGCAGCGGCGTTTCCAGCTTGGCGGCCGTCTGCGGGCCCTCGAACATCATTTCTCGCCCCGTTGGTGACCAGCCGGCGTTCTCGTAGAAGCATCGTGCTCGCGGGTTGTCGCGCAGCACCCACAGCACCGCTTCGGTGTAGCCGGTGTCGCGCAGGTATTCGTGGCAGCGCGCCATCAGGGCAGCCGCGGCGCCCGAACCCCACGCATCCGGGTGCAGGTAGAACGCATACACCTCGCCGCGCAGGGTGGTCGATGCCGTCGCGCCTGAGTCGGCGGACAGGCCGGCACTGATCTGGTCACAGACAGGATGGGCTCGTTCCCGCCCGCAGATGCTGAAACCCACGACACGATCGCGTACCTCGGCGACAAACAATTGACTGTCGATGTTGTCGTGCGCCCACGACCATGTGCGCCAGCGATCGATTCGTTGCGTCGCGAACTCGGGGGTGTCCAGAAACTCGTCGGGCAGCAATCCGCGGTAGCCGGTGCGCCAGCCTTCGATGTGCGCCGCGGCACACGCGTCGGCGTCGTCGGGCTGACCCTCACGAATCGAGATCGTCATGCACCAAGGTTGTCAGATAGCGGGCGGGGCGGCGGGTCGAATTCGGCCTGGCGTACTCCCGGCTCAGACGGCGAGAAGGTCGCGGGCGCCTGTGTCGGAGGAGGGATGGCGCAGCTTGCTCATGGCGCGCGCTTCGATCTGGCGGATGCGCTCGCGGGTGAGATTGAAATGCTCGCCGACCTCTTCCAAGGTGCGCGGTTCGCCACGGTCGAGACCGAAACGAAGCTTCAGAATTTCGCGCTCGCGCTCGTCGAGCGGAGCCAGCAGACGAGCGATCTCGTCGGGCAGAAGCGCGGTGGCTGCAACCTCGAACGGGCTCTCGGCGGAACGGTCTTCGACCACGTCGCCGAGTTCGGCGTCGCCGTCTTCGCGAAGCGGCTCGCTGAGTGAGAGGGGCTCGGCCGCGAAGCGCAACGCCTCGGTGACCTTGTCCTCCGGCATCTCGACTTCTTTGGCCAGCTCGCTGAGCGTGGCCGGACGCCCCAACTTCAGCTCCAGCCGGCTGCGCGCCTTCTGCAACCGAGCCAACGTGTCGCCAGCATGAACTGGCAGGCGAATGGTGCGGCCGGTATTGGCGATACCGCGAGTAATGGCCTGACGAATCCACCATGTGGCGTAGGTAGAGAACTTGAAGCCTTTGCGCCAGTCGAACTTCTCGACAGCGTGCATCAGGCCTAGGTTGCCTTCCTGGATGAGGTCGAGCAGCGGCAAGCCTGAAGCCTGGTACTTCTTGGCGATGGACACGACCAGACGCAGGTTGCTCTGTACAAACGCGCGCTCGGCATCTTCACCCTCTCGGGCGGCGCGGCGTAGCTCACGCTTTTTGGCTGCCGTCATGTCGCCAGCGCTGTCCAGCTCTGCGATTGCTGCCTTGCCGCTCTCGATCTGCTTGGCCAGGCGAACTTCGTCGTCCTTGGTCAGCAGTGAGTACTGGCCGATGTCGGTCAGATAGAGGCGAACCAGGTCCTCTTCGTCCCGTTCCACGCGATCTTTCGCCACGACTGCTCCTCAACACCTGAACGACTGGAAACACCTGAACGACTGGAAACACCTGAACGACTGGCCCGTTTCGGCGAGGGCTGCCCCGGCCGGTGAGTTGCTCACGATACCGACGTGTGGCAGCCCCTCACACCCCGTGCACAGATTCACAAGGACTATCGATGACAGCGATAGGAGACCGCCGAGTATCGTTTGCCCATATGGATGAGCAGCCCGAGCGCGAATTGCGACCCCACGACGTGGACCTGGCCATCGTCACCATGCGCTTCGATGCCGCTGACGCTGGGGCATTGCTGGCGGTTCTCTCGAAGTATGTAGTACTGACGCGAATGGAGCCCGGCTGCCGCAACATCGACCTGTGCTGGTCCGTCACACAGCCCGGTCGTTACCTGCTGATTCAGAAATGGGACTCCCCAGCGGTGCAGCGCGCGCACTTCGACAGCCCGAGAATGGTCGAGATGGCCACCGCGTGCACCGGCCTGCTCAGCGGCCCGCCCGACATCGACCTGTGGGATGGCCCCAGCGCTCACGACCTGCGCTGAAGCCACGCTGAAGACGCCGCCGGCCGTCCGTGCGTGCAATGAGGCAAGGGCAGTAGCGTTTGACGCAACAGATCGTTGAGGAGTTTTCAATGCCCAATCCAATGATGAACGATAAG
>JAYVVY010000173.1:0-3825 GCA_043786575.1 Ilumatobacteraceae bacterium | reverse complement strand
GCCGGTGCAGACCCACGCGCTGGCGGTGTACCCGCCAGGGTTGGTCTCCGACAGCGCCCACGTGTCAGCCTTCAGTCCGACGCCGGAGTCGACGGGGCTTGTGCCCGACAGGTCGTTGGTGCCGGTGCCGTTGGCGGTGAGCGTGAAGTCGGCGACGGTGGCGGTGCCGCCGTTGTTGTTGGTCACCACCTTGCGCAGGTGCAGCTTGGGTGCGATGTCGTCGTTGGTGATGGTGCAGGTCGCCTCGCCGCCAAGTCCGACTGTGATGTTCGATCCGGATTGGGTGCCCCCAACGCACACCCAGCCGCTCGCGGTGTAGCCGGCAACAGCTGTCTCCGACAGCGCCCACGTATCAGCCTGCAGAGTGGCACCGGAGTCGACAGGGCTGGTGCCCGACAGGTCGTTGGTGCCGCTGCCGTTGGCGGTCAGCGTGAAGTTGGCGACGGTCGCAGTCCCGCCGTTGTCGTTGACGACAACTTTGCGGAGATGAAGGATCGGCGGGGCGTCGTTGTTCACGATTGTGCACACTGCTGAGCCGCCAGCAGCCAGGGTCACGCTGGAACCGCTCTGGGTTCCGCCGACACACGTCCAGGCGCTTCCCGTGTAGCCGGCAAGCGTGCTCTCCGACAGGGTGTAGGTGCCCACGTTCACGTCGGCCTCCGCGCCGCCCGCCCCTGAGATAGGGGTGGGGCCGGCTGCGGACAGGGTGAAGTCGGTCGCGACCGCGGCGCCACCGTTGTTGTTGGTGACGGTCTTCACCAACTTCAGGTGGGCCTTCTTCGTGTTCGTGTAGGTACAGGTCACCGTCTCACCGCGGCTGACGTTGATCGTTGCTGTAGTGCCGTTGAACGTCGAATCACTGTCGTTGCAGACGAGGTTGGTGAACGTCCAACCCGAGGGGTTGGCGCCCTCGGTTACTGCGTAGCTGCCCGGGGCCACGTCGAGGTATTCCTTCGTGTTCGACAGCGTGGCGTCGGCATCGTCGTCGAGGTTGAACGCGGCGGGTGTCAGTGTCGGAGCGGTGAAGCCGAAGTCCTGTGCATCATTCGGCACCGCGTCCTTCACAATTCGAATCGTGCCGCAGGTGTTCTGTTGCACGAGGATCGAGTCCTTCAGTGTCGCCGTCGCGGTCTCGGCCGAGCGTGTCTCGGTGAGGAACGAGGTGAAGCAGTCGTCACCCTGCAACAAGTCCGTCAGGTTGATGCCGCCCTCCAGGAACTCGGCTGCTGCCCATGTGTTGGCCGGACCAGACTTCGGGGTGAAGGCCCATGGCGATGGCGTCGCGAGCGAGTTGAACGTGGCACAGATGTCGTCACCCGCCGGCAGCGTGCCGGACGCGCAGTCCGCCGCTCCGCGAGGCTGGAGAGTGAGGAGGTTTTGGCCGTAACAGCCGGGCGTGTTGCCGGCCGGACAGGCAGTCGGGTTCCATTCCGCGACCGTGATCGAGGCGGCACCATTCTTGTTGTCGACGACGAGGAAGACGTCGCCAACCGCGTGCACCCCGTTGAAGCTGCCGCAGTCGGGCAACACGGCCGAGTTCTTGATGTTGTCGCAGTCGACGCCAAGGTTGAGGTTCTGAGTGACGCGGTTCTTGAAGAACCAGACCCCGAGGAACGCATCACCCTCGTTCGCATAGCGGTCGGCGGCGAAGTACACGATCGCCTTGCCGCCGACGTTGTAAGTCCGGAAGATCGCATGCTCCAGGTCGTCCTTGTTCGGTGCCTGTTGCGTCACGCCATCCCATTGAGGGAGGTCGACGATGTCCTTGGATCCAGTACCGAGCGCGTCGTCAGCGCTGGAGTTGAACGGGTCGACGACGAACTTTTCCTGTACGGCGGGGTTCGGTTCGGGAAGTGCGCAGTTGGCCTGCGCGGTTGCCAGGTCGGGAAGCGTGCCGTAGAAGCAGCCCCAATCGTTGCCGTTGGTGACGCCTCCCGTGTCGGCGACCGCGTACCCGTTGGCGTCGAGCTCCATGATGCCTTCATCGTGGACGGCAGCAACGGGTTGCGCGACGAGGACGACCGGCAGCGAAATGACGGCAGCAAGGGTGATGGCGCCCCATCGCAGCCGTCGGGTTCGAGTCACTGACTCGACCGTGCACACAACTGCAGCCTTGCGATTCCCGTTCATTGTCACCCTCCCGAGGTGTCCCCGTACTCGCTCGATCGTCAAGGACCGCAGCAGCTCGAGTTCACAATGGCGACGATGGCCGTGCGAGCAACACTGGTCGAGATTCTCGTTTCTTGACGATGCTGGCACGGGAGCTAGACAACGAAAAGAGCCAGACTGTTGATGTTTCTCAACGCCCGACGGAGGTGGCAGCGCGCCCGGGTCGCGCTACAGCTGCTCGACAGTTGCGACGGCTGCGTCTCTGTCGACAACGTCGAGCTTCCTCAGCAGCGCGGACACGTGACTGCGCACAGTGCCGACGGAGACGAACAATTCGTTGGCCATCTCTTTGGTCGAGCGTCGCTGCACCAGTAGCTGAAGGATCTGCCACTCGCGTTCGGTGACATCGATCGGGCCCGTCGCGGACTGAACTTGCCGACCGCCGGTGTGTCGGAGGTGTTCGACAAGCGGGGCCACCATGGCGCGCGGGATTGCAACACCCCACTCCAACGCTGCTCGGATGGTGCGCACTATCGCTGCGTCCGACGCGTCGGGCGCGCAGAAGCCGGCGACGCCCGCGGCGATGGCGGCGATGAACTCCCCATCGGCCTCTAGTTGCGCCAGCACGACGGGGCTCAGTGTTGGTCGTTCGCGCACCAGCGCAGAGACGTGGCGAAGCCAATCGGGACTCGTCGTGTCGACAACAAGGACTGCCTGCCGCGTTGATTCGAGTGAATCGAGCGGCTCCAACGAACGTTCGATGTGTTCGACGACGAACGCGATGAAGCCTTTGCCTTCAACCGCTTTGACAAGTCGCTTCGTGAGCCCTTCGTCGGCGAGGCAGAAGACGACGTGACGTGCGTCGTCCGCGGGCAAAAGAGATGCGGAGCTTTCCACACAAAGTGTCTCGCCGCCCGACCGGTGCATGACCTTGCCTCTCGATGGATTCCGCAAAGGAACGTCATGAACTTAGCTGATGTTTCTGCAAGGCTGAGACAGTTCGGGTCTCTCAGCGGCAGGACATCACCACGGGAGAACAGATATGCAGTTTCTGACCCTCACTCACTCCGGCCTTCGCCGCACGTCTGGCCTCGCGCTTGTCGGTGTACTCGCGCTCGGCGCGTGCAGCTCGGACAAGTCGATCAACGGTGCCAACGCCACGACGACGTCGAGCTCGTTCGTCGCCACAACGTCCGACATTGACTCGACGGCGACTGACTCGACTGCCTCCACCCTCGACGCAACTGTCACGACGGTCACGGTCGCGCCGACGACAGCGGCTATGCCAAGCCCGACCTCCCCGCCCACGACCACCGCGCCGTCAGCCTCGGGCTACACCGCACTTGGTGCTGGCCGCCTGGCCATGTTGACGGAAGATGGCAATGTCTTCGACGTCACTGAGCTGACGTGCACTGACGGGATGAGCTTCGCCTCTGGCGAGGTCGAGCAGTGTGTGGAACAGGACGACCTGCTGGTCATCTCCTACCGCATCCCAGAGGCCAAGCGAGTCGTGGAGGTGTATGTCAAGGTCGGCTCTTCGTGGGTCGAGAACTACCGCACCACCGAGGAGTATGACTTCGAGCTGACGGCTGTCAGTCTCTACATCGGCGACTATGCAGGAATCGGCCATCCGGACGTTCATCGGCTACCGCATCGACGGCACGGGTCACTACCTCGATTTCGACATCGTGCAATCACAGGGGGGCGGCACGCTCG
>JAYVVY010000172.1:0-3050 GCA_043786575.1 Ilumatobacteraceae bacterium | reverse complement strand
CTCTCCCATCGATGAAACGCTCCTGGCTTGTACTCGCCGCTCTTGTCGTAGTCGGCGGTCTCGCAGGCATCGCCATCGCCGGGCGGCCAACATCGATTGACACCGCCGTCATCAGACCAGCGACGACGGTGGAGTCCACCCCCACCAGCACGGCATCGACGACGAGCGTTGTCCCGAGCACCTCCTCGGCCCCTACGGCGGCTACCACCAGCACCAGCACTCCCACAACGAGCACCACTGAACCCACCGTCGATCGCGCCGCACTGAAGTTGCTCGTCGCCAACGGTGCAAATCGTCCCGGTATCGCCAGCGCCACCGCCGACCGACTGATCAGCCTCGGATACGAAGGGGCGCAGGCGGTCAACGCGTTACGGACCTCCGACGTCACCACGGTCTTCATGCGCCCCGGTTTCGAGCTCGAGGCTGCAGCAGTTGCGGCCGACTTGAACCTCACCGCCGACCGAGTGCAACCGCTGCCCGTAGCCGCAATCACCGACAGGGACAGCGATGGCCACGTGATCGTTGTCATCGGCGGCGACTACGCGGGGTGAGTCATACGCGGGGTGAGTTGCCGGCGTCATCAGAATTCCCTCGTGCTTCGCGACTTTGATGCCGATCTGTTATGGTTGCTGCTGATACTTGCCGTTGGAGGAGAATCATGAACAAGGTATTCGGACTCATTATTGGCCTGTTGGCTGCGCTTGGTTTCGTCGGCCACGCTGCCGCCGATTACCCGGTCGGTACGCCCACGGTGACCACCAGCAGCAGCAACCCCACCGCCGGCTCCTCGGTCACTCTTACCGCAAACGGCTTCTGCGCCAACGCCGTGGTGGTCTTCACCGGTGGCGGCAAGACCCTGGGCCAGGCAACTGCCAGCGCCGCTGGCAGCGCCAGCCTCACCATCACCGCACCCACCACCGCCGGCACGTTCAACGTCACGGCCACCTCCTCGGGCACATGTTCCGCAGTTGCCTCGCTCGCCCTTTCGGTGCAAGCGTCCGGCGGCAGCGCAATCCCGGTGACCGGCAGCGACTCCGGCAGCGGGCTGCAGCTCGGTGCCCTGGCAGTCGGCATCGGTGTCGCGCTGATTGGCGTGGCGTCGTTCCGCCGCCGGCGCACCGTCGCCATCGCCTGATTCCTCCTTCGTCGTGCAATGGCCCTCACCGGTTTCCGGTGGGGGCCATTGTCGTTTTCCTGCCTGTTTCCTGCGTGTTGCCACGCTGCTTCCACTGAGTGACGAATCGGTCCGACTGACCGACTCATCAGCACCACTGTCTGCTCCATCAGTAAGTAGCGAGGGGGTGCGTGAGTCGTTAACGTGCGCCCGCTGCGTCGGACTGGCCGACCAGGAAGGACCCGAGATCACTCTCACATCACGTCTCGAAAGGGCGGCAGTCATGGACAATTTCGACGGCACCATCACCAATGGCCGCAAGGGCATCGCCTACGACTGGCAGAGCCTGTACGCGGCTGCCGAAGCTGCAACCATCGACTGCGAGCTCGCTGCGCTCGTTCCCGCACTCGCCGAGTGAGCCGCACCCCTTCGCGGGTGCTGGTGCTCGGCTGCGGCTCGGTTGCCCAGTGCACCGTTCCGCTGCTGTTACGTGATCTGGAGATCGACCCGACCCGGGTCACTATTGTTGATTTCGTCGATAACCGTGCTCGTGTCGCTTCGTCGATCGCCGCCGGGGTTACCTACGAACAAGATCGTCTGACGCCCGACAACCTCGATTCGTTCCTGTCGGCCCGCGTCGGCGAGGGCGACCTGCTGTTGGACTTGGCCTGGAACATCGACAACCCGACGGTGCTGCAATGGTGCCGCGACCATGGCGTGCGCTACCTGAACACCAGCGTGGAGGTGTGGGACCCGTACGACGACCTGGCCGCCACCTCGCCGCTGGACCGCACGCTGTACGTGCGCCACATGCAACTGCGGCGGATGAAGGCCGGCTGGCCCGACAACAAGGGCGCCACCGCCGTGTTGGAGCATGGCGCCAACCCTGGCTTGGTCAGTCACTTCGCCAAGCAGGCGCTGGGCGAGATCGCCACCCGCATGCTGTCCGACGGGCTGACCGGCTCGAACGCTGCAGCCTTCGAAGCGGCGCTGGAGGCCGGCCAGTTCAACTCGTTGGCGATGCTCACCGGCACGAAGGTGATCCACATATCGGAGCGCGACACGCAGATCTCCTCGGTGCCCAAGCGGCCCGGCGAATTCGTGAATACGTGGTCCGTCGATGGTCTCTATGAAGAGGGCATCGCGCCCGCCGAGATGGGCTGGGGCACGCACGAGCGTCGCCTGCCCGCCAACGCGTTCCAGCACAGCGGCGAAGGCCCGTGCAACCAGATCTGCATCGCCCGCCCCGGCATCGAGACGTGGGTGCGCAGCTGGGTGCCCAGCGGCGAGATCCGCGGAATGGTCGTGCGCCACGGCGAGTCGTTCACGATGAGCGAGCACCTCACCGTCGACGACGGCTTCGGCAACGCGGTCTACCGGCCCACCGTGCACTACGCCTACCACCCGTCGGATGCGGCGGTGAACAGCGTGCTCGAGCTGCGCATGCGCGGCTGGGAGATGCAGCCCGACCAGCGGATTCTCAACGACGAGATCATCAGCGGTCGCGACGAACTGGGCGTGCTGCTGATGGGCCACCCGTACAAGAGCTGGTGGACCGGCTCGCTGCTGTCCATCGACGACGCGCGAGCGATCCTCCCCCACCAGAGCGCCACCACCATGCAGGTGGCCGGCAGCATCGTCGGTGCGGTTGCGTGGATGATCGAGAACCCGAACGAGGGCGTCTGCGTGCCCGACGATCTGCCGTGGGAAGCCGTCTTGGGCGTCGCCCGAAAATACCTCGGCGAGCTGCATTCGGGTCCGTCGGACTGGGACCCGGTTTCGAGCCGCCGCGACCTGTTCGCCAACTTCAGCGACGAAGCCGACGAGGTTGATCACACCGACCCCTGGCAGTTCAACAACTTCCTCATCCGCGACTAGCGCTGCCGTTCTCAGCCGTTCCGGCGACCGGGCCTGACCACTCCACGTAGGCGGGTGG
>JAYVVY010000171.1:0-20058 GCA_043786575.1 Ilumatobacteraceae bacterium | reverse complement strand
TCCTTGTCGTCGACCACGGTGGCCTGGCTCTTGATGCTCTCGACCGCAGCGGCGACAGCCTTCTCGATGCCCTTCTTGAGGCCCATCGGGTTGGCGCCGGCGGCGACGTTGCGCATGCCGTGCTGCACCATGGCCTGGGCCAAGACGGTGGCGGTGGTGGTGCCGTCACCGGCAACATCGTTGGTCTTGGTGGCGACTTCCTTCACCAGCTGTGCGCCCATGTTCTCGAAGGGATCGTCGAGTTCGATCTCCTTCGCAATGGAGACACCGTCGTTGGTGATGGTGGGGGCACCGAACTTCTTGTCGAGGACGACGTTGCGGCCCTTGGGCCCAAGAGTCACCTTGACCGTATCGGCCAGCTTGTTGACGCCGGCCTCGAGGGCGCGGCGCGCCTCGTCGTGGAACTTGAGTTGCTTTGCCATGTGTTCAGTGGCTCACTTCTCGACGATTGCGAGTACGTCGCGGCTGGTGAGGATCAGGAGATCCTTGCCGTCGATGGTGACTTCGGTGCCGCCGTACTTGCTGTACAGCACGGTGTCGCCGACCTTGACGTCGAGCGGGCTGTGAGCGCCACGATCGTCGCTCCATCGGCCCGGGCCGACGGCAACGACGGAACCCTGCTGGGGCTTCTCCTTGGCAGTGTCGGGAATCACCAAACCAGATGCGGTGGTGAGCTCGGCCTCGTTCGGCAGTACGACGATGCGATCGTCTAGCGGCTTGAGTGACATGGTGCAGGCCTCCATTGGCAGTACACGAAACGTGAATATTGGGATCTTGGAGGGCTCAGTTAGCACTCAGCCCTCGCGAGTGCCAAGGCTAGGTCGCCAAGGGGGTCGTTAGCAACCGGGAGGCGAGAGTGCTAACCAGACTCGTACGGCGCGACGGAGGGACTTGCGGATGCGCGAGCGCTGCGATCGTGCGACACTGGCGGCATGCGGCAGCCATATGGCCCCGGCGAGATCATCGAAATCGATGTCATCGACGCGGATCCGGGCGTATTCGGGCCATCCGCTGCACCCATGGCGTCCCGCGTTCGTCGTCCGCGACCGCGCTGGTTGCTTCCTACGGCGATCGGGGTGGTTGCGGTGTGCGGGACCATCGCCATGGGGTGGCGACCCTGGGAGCACCCACCAGAGTGGCGCACGTTCGGTCCTGCCACCCCGGTTGCCTCGTCGCTCAGCGATCACCTGATCCTTGATCTACCCGTTGCCGACATCGCCAGTCTTCACGAGGGCCAGAACCTCGACGCTGATGAGCCGACGTCGCTTGGCCACGTGTTTGCGGTGCCGGGTGGCAGCTACGAGTACGAGACGTGGGCCTTGTTCCACTCGCGCGGCTCCAACTCGGCCGGCCAAACGGTGGTCAGCAAGTCGACCGAGCTGGTGCAGGGCCTGCAGGCGGAAGTGCGCAGAGTTCGGGTCCGAACCACGGTCACGTGGGGTCCGATCGGCGGCAACTATTGGGATACAGAAACCAATCGCCTCGACGACGACCAGGCGCTGGCGTTTGCGAATGCCGTCGGTGTCGTTGCCGGGCTGCCCGCGATCGAATACAGCCACGACATGGGTTCGTTGCGTCCACTGGGCGACGTCAAGACCCTCGCCCGCGTCCAAGTGCTGACCGCGTATCTCGAAGGCGAACCCCTGCTCAGCAAGTTCACCCCGACGATGCTGACTTACCGGACCAACAGCACGCCCGTCACGGTGGCGTCGATCGACACGGACACCGACGGTCTCGCGATGGCCCGCTTCTACCTCGGGCAGGGCAGCGATGTCATCGTGCACGGCCTGCCTGGCGCCCTGATTGATACTCGTCGTCTCGGCAAGGTTGTTGCGTGGCACGAGGGCAACCGACTGATCGTCGTCACCGCCGACGCCACGGACGAGCAGCTCGTCGCGATGGCAGAACAGGTCCGCCCCGCCACCAGCGAACAGTGGGGCGAAGTTCTCTCCGCCACCGCCGAGCCGGTCGTCCCGGATATCGAGATCGACATCACGCGCCAGGCCGAGACAGTCGACTCCGGCACCCTGCGCGACGGCAATCCGTATCGACTTTCGGTCACGCTGGGAAACCCAACCGTGATCTGCGCTCATCTTGGTAGCGACGCTGCAACGCAGGGTTCGTGCGTCTACGCGACTCCGCTCTCGCCGGCCATCCACGCCATCCACTCCGACAACGGCGACATTCAATTTCTCGTGGCCGTCGTTCCCCACGACAGTCCACTCGTGCTGAGGTTCACCGCCACCACGGGCGAGTCAGTGGACATCGCGCCCACGACGATGCTCGGCGACTCGACGCTCGCAATGGCCACCCCGCTACCCCTCGGCGCCACCTACGAATTGGTAGACCCCGCCGTCCTCGACTGACCGTCTCTCCGCCAACACGGCCAACACCGTCGGCGGCTGACAGCGAGTCAGCTGAGAAGCTGCACGTCGAGGTCGCCTGCCAACCGCAACAGGGTGTGCAGTGGAAGGCCGATGATGTTGCTGACGCTGCCTCGTACCCGCTCCACGAACGATCCGCCGGCACCCTGCACCGCGTACGCGCCGGCTTTGCCGAATGGTTCACCCGTGCCCACGTACCACTCGATCATCTCATCGGTGAGCATCGAGAAGGTGACGAGCGAACTGACCGTCTCGGCAACCGTGCGATCGTCCACCCGCACCGCCAGCCCGGTATGCACACGGTGCGTGCGGCCCGACAGCTGGCGCAACATTGAACGCGCCTCGTCGTCGTCCGCGGGCTTGCCAAGGATTTCGCCGCCGAGGTCGACCGTCGTGTCGGCCGCGATCACCAGCGAGCCAGCAGGAGCCGCGACCGCTTGGGCCTTCTCGATCGCCAAACGGCGAACGTACGGCACCGGCGGTTCGCCGGGCAGTGGTGTCTCGTCGATGTCGGGATGGGCAACGGTGAACACGACACCGAGGTTCGCCAGCAACTCGTGACGCCGCGGCGACGCCGAGGCCAGCACGACCGGCGTGCGGCTCATCCGCCGCTGAGCGCCATCACGTCGGAGTCGTCGGGCACGACGACGTCGTCGAGATGGTCCAGGTAGCCGGCGGGCAACACCACCCGAATCGGCCCGTTGGTGTGACCGCGACGAATGCGCTGGCCACCCTCCACGATGGTCATCGTCGGGTCGAGTGTGGCGATCAGGTCTTCGAGCTCGCTGTAGGTCGAGACGCTGCTGAACATCCGTCGCACCTCGCCGCCGACGGGATAGCCGGTGAAGTACCACGAGGTGTGTTTGCGGAAGTCGCGCATCGCGATCGGCTCGGTCATGTGCGGCACCAGCAACCGGGCGTGCTGTGCCATCACGTCGCACACCTCGCCAAGGGTCGGCGGCGCGGGCACTGGGCGGCCATTGAGTGCCTCCACCAGGTCGCGAAACAACCATGGCCGGCCGAGGCAACCGCGACCCACCACCACTCCATCGCAGTCGGTCTCGCGCATCATCCGCACGGCATCGTCGGCTTCCCAGATGTCGCCATTCCCCAACACCGGAATCTCGGGCACTGCTGCTTTCAGCTCGCCAATGGCGTTCCAATCGGCCAGCCCTGCGTAGTGCTGCTCGGCGGTGCGCGCATGCAGCGCAATTGCGGCGATGCCCTCCTCCGCAGCGATGCGACCGGTGCTGACGTGCGTGAGCAGCGTGTCATAGAGCCCCTTGCGGAACTTGATGGTGACCGGCACACCGTATGGAGTGGCCGCAGCCACCGCGCTGCGCAAAATGGCACGCAACAGATTCGGCTTCGCAGGCACCGCGGCACCGCCGCCCTTGCGAGTGACCTTTGCTGCCGGGCAACCGAAGTTGATGTCGATGTGGTCGACGCGACCTTCGCCACAGACCTTGCGAATTGCCTCGCCCAACATCACCGGGTCGCTGCCGTAGACCTGAAGGCTGCGCGGCTGCTCGTCGACGGTGAACGTCATCATGCGCTCGGTCTTGATGTTGCCGTGCACCACCGCGGTGGCCATCACCATCTCGTTGACGTAGATGAGGCCAGGAGCGAACTGGCGACACATCGTGCGGAACGGCGCGTTGGTGACACCTGCCATCGGCGCCAGCACGACGGGCGCGGCGGGGGTGAAGGAACCAATCTGCACAGCCCGAAACGGTACCGCCGTGACAGCGAGACGGGTGGCGAGCGAACAGTAGAAGGGTGACGTGACCCGCAGCGCCCGGTCTCGTAGTCTTGAGCGGTGCGGATTCAATCTTTCCTGGCCACTATCGGACTTCTTGGTGCTGCCTTCGGCGCTACTGCGCTCACGTCGGCGGTGCTGCCAGTGTCGGTCGCTGGCGCGGCGGGTGCTACCAGTAGCTACGTTGCGTTGCCCACTGCTCAGCGGCTCGTGAATACCCGCGAGACCGTTGCTCTGGGCGCCGGTGAAACCATCTCGTTCAGCGTCACCGGCGGCGCCTCGCTGCCGGCGCCTGGCACCGTCGTCGCGGCCGTCCTCAACCTCACCGTCGTCGGGCCGGCGGCTCCCGGTTTCTGGACCGTGTGGCCCCACGCCAGCGGCCGCCCGGAAGTCTCGAACCTCAACGTCGACGAGATGCAGTCACTGGTCGGCCCATTCCTGGCGTTGCCCAACCTGGTGACCGTGCCGGTGGGCGCCGATGGCATTGTGGACATCTACGCCAGCGCTGGCGGCCACGCCCTTGTCGACCTGCTCGGCTACTACACGCCGGCTGTCAGCGCTACCGCTGGCCGTTTTCAGCCGCTTGCGGCGCCAGCTCGAGTGCTCGATACTCGCCGCGTGTCCACGTTCAACCCTGGCGAAGCTCGCACTTTCGCTGTGCCCGGTGCCGCGGGCGCCAGCGCGGTCGCCATCAACCTGACGGCACTCACCTCCAGCCCCGGCTACTGGCAGGTGTACCCGCAAGGCGGCGCCGTACCGACGACATCGAATCTCAACTCGCCGTCGATTCCGAACGCCATCGTTGCCAACCAAGCCATCGTCCCGGTCGACGCCAACGGCGGCATCACCATCTTCTCCGAGAACGGTGGTGACCTTCTCATTGACCTGGTCGGCACGTTCAGCAACGTCGATGCCGCAGAGGGCACAGACGGCTTGTTCGTGCCACTCACCTCGCCCACCCGCGTCGTCGACACACGGGTCGCAGCTCTCAACCCGCTCGGCGGCACCACGCGCCCGCAGCCTGGCTGGCGCTTCGAGGTGCCCGTGGCCAGTAATCCGGTCATCGGCCGGCCCGACGTCTCCGCCGTCGTGCTCAACGCCACCCAAGCCGCCGCCATCACCGTTGGCTACATCAGCGTCGGTACCGCGGGCGCCACCAGCCCCACCGCACGGCCCGACACCTCGACGATGAACGTCGTGCGGCCCGCGCAGACGCTGGCCAACCATGCCATCGTCCCCGTGTCCAGCCGTGGCTTCTCGATGTTCACCGAGGCGGGCGGCATCCTGCTCGCCGATCTCGCCGGCTACTACATCGGTACCCCTTCGCCCGCTCCGTTCGGCCCGCCGACCAATGCGCCAGCGCCGTCGTGCGCGACGACAAACCTGGGCTTCCCCACCGCACCTGTCGGGCCGATCATCTTTGGCTCGTCGAGGTTCGCTGTCGCCGACCTGCAAGGCCGCCTCAACGCACTCGGATTCTGGAATGCCGGCGATGGAAGCTACGGGCTGAGCACCACACAAGCAGTCATGGCCTTCCAAAAGTGGAGGGGCCTGCCGGCTACCACCGTCGTCGACAATGCCACCGCCATCGCCCTCAACCTGCAGCTGTGCCGCCCCGCCGCTGGCCGCAGCACCGGGAACCTGCTGGAGGTCGACAAGACCAAACAGGTTGCGTACATCATTCAGAATGGTCAGCTGAAGTACATCTTCAACGTGTCCACCGGCAACGGCCGCAGCTACGACGAGGTCGATAAGAACGCCGCCGGCGGGCGCGTCATCGGCATCGCCATCACCCCCACTGGCACGTTCAACACCTACCGCGAATACGACGTATCTCGCTACGAGGGCGACCTGGGCTCGCTGTATCGGCCGAAGTTCATCATCGGTGGCGTGGCCATCCACGGCTCCCCGAAGATACCCAATTACCCCGCTTCACACGGTTGCGTGCGAGTTGCGAACCCGGTGATGGATCTGATCTGGAACGAGAACCTGCTGCCCCTGCGGTCGCAGGTGTGGATTCACGACTAGCTGGCGACAGCGGCCGGTTCGACCTTGCCGGTCTGGACGGCCACCTCGATACCGCCATTCGTTGTTGCCAACGTGGGCCGCAGCGGTAGGTGCATGCGGGCGACCGGCGTGTCGTGTGCAGCGAGCAACGCCACATGCCAACCCACCGCACGCTCGCGCAGCACAGCGCCGAAACGGTCGTAGAGGTTGCGCAAGTCACGGTCGCCGCCGGTGCCGGTGGCACCGACTCGGTGGCCATACGGCGGGTTGCTGACGATCCAACCGGCGCGAGCCGGCAACACCAGTTCGCTGACGGTACGCAGCACGACTTCCACATTGCTACTGACACCCGCGCTGGCGGCATTCTCGACAGAGGCTGCCACGGCACCCGCGTCGCGGTCGGACGCGAAGATGGGCGGGCACTTCTCCACCACGTCGCCGTCGGCGCCGCGCAGCAGACGTTCCCATGCGGCGGGCTCGAACTGCGGCCAGTGCTCGAACGCAAACGACCGATTGCGACCGGGCGCCATCCGGCGGGCGATGTGTGCAGCCTCGATAGCGATGGTGCCCGAACCACAGAACGGATCGACCAACGGCGTCTTCATGTTCCACTCGCTGACCAACACCAACGCGGCAGCCAATGACTCTCGCATCGGCGCCTTGCCGGCCGGGCCGCGCCAGCCGCGGTGGTATAGCGGCGCGCCCGATGCATCCATGCTGATGGTCACCAGATCGCGCTGCACACGCACCTGCACCACCTGGTCGCCAAGCGGCCGACCCAACACTTCGTTCACCCGTTCCTCCACCGCACCCGAGTGGTACAGCTTGGATTCCTTGTCGCAGGTGGCAGCAACAGTGATGC
Source organism: Ilumatobacteraceae bacterium (assembly GCA_043786575.1). Taxonomy (GTDB): domain Bacteria; phylum Actinomycetota; class Acidimicrobiia; order Acidimicrobiales; family Ilumatobacteraceae; genus UBA668. The sequence goes on along the minus strand of JAYVVY010000171.1, from coordinate 13,046 downwards.
CCGCGGCCGGGCCGTTGGCATCCGGCAGCCAGGCCGCCCAATCGATAGCGCGCAGGCCGACCTGCAGCGAGTGGAACCCGTCGGCGTGGAACTTCGCAACCCGCACGACCACCCGGGTGGCGACCCGCGAACGCAGGTTGATGGCCATCAGCTGGGGCCAGGTGATGTTGCACTCGACACCGCCGCGCACGGCACGAGCTGGCCGCACGCCGAGGCGCTGCACTTCCTCCAGTAGCAACGGTTCGAGGCCGGGGACGGCAACGACAAAGGCATCAATTCGGGCGCTCATCGCAGCTCTCTCAGGACATTCTCTAGTAGACGGCTCATGGCAACAGGGGAAGGCGCAGGTTGGCGTAGGCACCGGCATCGAGCGAGGTCGGGCCATCGCTGCGTAGACGGTGCCAACCAGCAGCCGCGATCATCGCCGCGTTGTCGGTGCACATCGCCCGGCTGGGCAAGAACCCGTGGATGCCCGCATCGGTGCACACAGTGAGGAAACGCTCGCGCAGCAGCGAGTTCGCCGCCACACCACCGCCCAGCACCAGACCGCGTGCGCCCACCTGCTCGGCGGCTCGCCGCGCCTTTGTCACCAGCACATCGACGACTGCCGCCTGGAACGACGCCGACACGTCGCTGGCGGACACATCGGGGTTTTTGCGCACATAGTTCATCACCGACGTCTTCAAGCCGCTGAAGCTGAAGTCGAGCCCGTCGTTGAGCATCGCGCGCGGGAAGTTGATGGCCTCCGGATCACCGAACTCGGCCTCGCGATCAATCGCCGGCCCGCCGGGGTAGCCGAGGCCGAGGAACCGGGCGACCTTGTCGAAGGCTTCGCCGGCGGCATCGTCGATGGTCTGTCCGAGCAGCCGGTACTGGCCGTGGTCTTGCATCTCGATCAGCATCGTGTGCCCACCCGAGACCAACATCACGACCATCGGGAACTCCAACGTCGGGTCCTCCAGGAACGCCGCGTAGAGGTGCGCCTCCATGTGGTTGACCCCGACGAAGGGGACACCCCACGTGAGCGCCAGAGCCTTCGCCGCCGACACGCCGACCAGCAGTGCACCAATGAGACCGGGCCCGACGGTGCACGCGACGGCATCGATGCGTTCCTCGCTCACACCGGCCTCGACGATTGCGCGGGCGACCATCGGGTTCAACAGATCGAGGTGCGCTCGGCTGGCGATCTCGGGAACCACACCGCCATATTGCGCATGCAGATCCACCTGGGTACTGACTGCGCTGGACACGACGTCGTACCCGCCCATCACCAGCGCGGCCGCGGTCTCGTCGCAGCTGGTCTCGATCCCGAGCACCAGCGTGGCGTCGTTGACAGGGCCCCTCATGGCGCTCATCGGGCGGCCTCCGGGCTGAGGGTACGCAGGCGGTCTCGATACTCGAGCAAACCCAGGTCGCTGCACCACATCACCATTGCGTCTTCCACGTTCTCGTAGTACTTCTTGCGAACGCCAGCGGGGATGAACCCGAACTGGCGATACAGGGCCTGCGCACCGACATTGCTGACACGCACCTCCAAGGTCAGCGCAGCGCAGCCGTGGTCAATGGCGGCCCACGCCAATTCGGCCAGCAGACGAGTGGCGATACCCTGCCGCTGACGACTGGCCGCAACCGCGATGTTGGTGACGTGTGCGTCGCCGACGGCGAACATCAAACCCCCGTAGCCAACGACGTCGCTGCCATCACGCGCAACGAGGTAGTGCCGCTCGCCGCGGCGCATCATGTCGATCTCACTCTGAAACACACCAATGGTCCATGGCAGCGGGTACGAGGCCTGCTCGATGGGCATGATGTCGGCGAGATGTCGGCGGCGCAGCGGCTCAATGGCCAAGCCATCGCCGGCGGTGCGGCCCAGGAAACGCGCGAGCACGCTCACTTCGACCCCTCACGGGTGGACCAGTTGATCTGCGCGTCGGGCGCGCGCAGATACATCGGCTGAATCTCCCACGGGTTCACCCATTCCTCACGGAGTGCACGCGCGTGTGCCAACTGCACCAGCGGCGCCGCGGACGGATGCGACAGGAACTGCTCGGCAAACTCACAGCGAACGCCAGCAGCGATCTCGTCCTGATAGCGCAGCGCACCGTCGCCCACGCACACCACGTTCTGCCCGCGGGCCATCACGTCGGCCACCAAGTCGTCGACCGAACCAACTCGCGGCTCGGTGACCCGCTGCACGCCAGCCGGCACCGGCCGGTAGAACGCGTAGAACACTTCGCCCTTACGCGCATCGATGACGGCCGCAATGGTGCGGTCCGAGTAGCGCAAAGGGAAGGCCAGAAGATCGAGCGAGCTGATACCGATCATCGGTACACGCAGGGCCTGGGCGATGGCCTTGCCGGCAGCGAGACCGACACGCATTCCCGTGAAAAGCCCGGGACCAATGTCCACGGCGATGGCACCGAACTCGGCAATTTCGATGTCCGCTTGACGGCACAGGAACTCGATGGCCGGCGCCAACGTTTCGGCATGCCGACGGCCACGAGAGACCTCGAACATGCCAAGTACACCTTCATGCCCACCGATTGCGACACTGACCTGTTGGGTGGCGGTTTCAATACCGAGGATCAGCATGCGAACGACACCGTCGCAGCCTCGACTCGTTCCCAGCGCGCTGCCCATGCAGGCCCGATCCCTCCGAGTGTGACCATGCGCGCGTCCTCGTCGTCGTCGACCGCATCGAGTTGCACCAGCAGGTGTTCGCCCAGCGAACGGGCAACGACGTCACCCCATTCCACCAGCACAATGCCGTCGTATTCCAGTAGCTCGGCCAGCGCAAGATCGGCGACCTCATTGTGCGTGCTGAGCCGGTACACGTCGGCGTGGTGAAGGGTCAGCTTCCCCGCTGCGTAGCTGTGCACCAGGGTGAACGTGGGCGAAGTGATCGGTTCGGTGACACCAAGTGCGGCGCCGAAGCCTTTGGCGAATGCGGTCTTGCCCGTCCCCATCTCGCCTGCGAGCACAATCAGGTCTCCGGCGCGCGACAGACCGGCAAGCGCGGCCGCAATGGCATGAGTGTCGGCGAGTGACGAGGCACGAAGGTGCAACATGGCTCACCCCAATCTAGGGGTTCTCGCGTACCGGTCGACGTTCGATGCGAGGAGAGATGCCACAGACGATCTCGTACGCGATCGTGTCGAGCGCCGTGGCCCAGTCGGCCGCAGTGATGGTGTGCGCTCCCTGGGTGCCGATGAGGACCGCCTCGTCACCACGCTGTACCAGATCATCTCCGCAGTCGACCATCAGCTGGTCCATCGTGACCACGCCCACGATCGGTCGCCGCTGACCACCGATCAGCACGCTGCCGCCGACCGCATAGAGCCGCCGCGGCACCCCGTCGGCGTAGCCGATTGGGATGGTGGCAACGGTGGCATCACGCTCGAATGTGTGTCGCAGCCCGTACGAAATGCGCTCGCCCGCCGCAACTCGCTTCACGTGCGACACGCGAGCGTGCAACGACAACGCCGGCTGCAGCGCAGAAAACACATCGTCGACGGAGGGGGCCGACGCGATGCCGTAGACACCAATGCCCAGCCGAACCATGTCGTACCTCGCCCTCGGATGCGCGAGCGCTCCAGCAGAGTTCGCGGCGTGAACAAGTGGCGGCCGATGGCCCGCCGCCTCCAGCGCAGCAACCGCCGCATCGAACCGATCAAGCTGCTCGTCGGTAAACGGATCATCTGGCTCGTCGGCCACGGCAAGGTGGGTGAACACGCCCGCCAGCGAGACAGCGGGCGACGCTGCGATCATGTCGGCCAGCGCCACCGCGTCGGCCTCGGCAACCCCCACGCGGCGCATCCCCGTATCGATCTTGAGATGCACTGGATGTTCGACAGCACCGCACGCCGCCAGCTGCGCGATCTGCGCAGCGCTGTACACAGTCATCGCCAGGCGATGCTCGACCGCTGCACCCAGCGCCTCGGGGGGCTGCTCGCTGAGCACCAGAATCGGGCCCGCGATACCGGCAGTGCGCAGCGCCACGCCCTCCTGCACCAGTGCCACGCAGAATCCCTGCGCACCGGCCGCCTGGGCCGCACGTGCGACCAGCGACGCGCCGTGCCCGTAGCCGTCTGCCTTCACTGCGACCCAGACCTGCGCCGGGGCGACGGTCGCGGAAAGCATGCGCACATTGTGCTCGATCGCAGCAACCGACACCTCTGCCCACGCCCAGCGGCTCACCATCGATCGCCCGCGACGCCGAGGTTGCGCAGCACGGTGGGCAGGTGCTCGGCGAGGTCGCTGGCCACCATGCCTCGCGCCGGTGCCAACTGGGCGGCTTGGCCGTGCAACCACGCACCCGCCGCCGCCGCGTGGAACGCAGGTATGCCGGCCGCCAACAGCGCTCCGATGATCCCGCTGAGCACATCACCGGTGCCAGCCGTCGCCAGTCGCGCGTCGCCAGTGGTGACCACCAGCACCTGTCCATCGGGACGTGCGACAACGGTGGCGGGGCCCTTCAGTAACACGACGCAACCGGTGTCGGCCGCGAGGCGCCGCGCCGCAACAATTCGGTCGGCACCGGGCGCCGCACCGGTGAGCAGCGCGTACTCACCATCGTGGGGCGTCAGCACAGTCGGCGCAGTGCGACGCTGCAGCAATGCAGCCGCCCCGTCGGCGTTCCAGGCCATGGCGAACAACCCGTCGCCATCGATGACCGTGGGGATGGGCGCGTCGACGGCAAGCAGCCGTGTCTGCGCGGTCGTCTCGTCGCTACGGCCTAGGCCGGGTCCGACAACCAGCGCGTGAAACCGGTCGAGCGAGTCGAGCACCTCGCCCGCCCAGTCCTTCAGCGGCAGCGGACGTTGCACCACCTCCACCGGAGCTTGCACCACCAGCGTGCCCGGCGCCGAGAGATGCACCATCCCAGCGCCCGCACGCATCGCGGCGTGCGCCGCCAACTGCGCCGCACCGGTCATCCCGGTGCTGCCAGCAACTACACGGACCGCTGCCCGCCACTTGTGCGCCGTCGTCGTGCGGCTCGGCACCCACGCCGCGACGTCTGCGGGCTGCACGAGATGCGCACGCGCGTGGCGTGCGGCGGCGTCACCGAGGCCGATGTCGGCGAGCTCTAGCTCGCCGGCGAGTCCGTGCCCCGGCGGGAAGAGGAGGCCAGGCTTCAACGCCGCAAACGTGAGCGTGCGAGTTGCGCCCAAAACGTCACCGATGGCCTCACCGGTCAGCGCGTTCACCCCGCTGGGGACATCGACTGCCAGCACCGGCGTGTCGCCGATCTCGGGCGGGTACCACGTCTCGCGAAACCCGGTGCCATACGCAGCATCGATCACCAGGTCCGCCGGCGGCAGGGCTGACGGCATCGCGAACGCGTCGTACACGCGGACGCGAACGCCCTTGGCCGCCAGCGTCGCAGCGGCCACACGACCATCGGCGCCGTTGTTGCCTGGCCCTGCAATAACGTGCACCGAGCGCCCATAGGTGCCACCCATCATCTGCACGGCAGCACGGGCGACCGCTCGGCCCGCACGCTCGACCAGCACCGAAGTCGGCTCCGACGCAGCAGCGTCGACAGCGCGCATCTCGTCGGGCGTCACGATCGGGATCACGCTGACGAAACTACTCGGCTACGACGTATGCGATGGCGACGAGATCCGTATGAGTCAGACTGAGATGCCACGTGGTGATGCCGCGATCAACAGCCAATTGGGCTGCGCGGCCAGTGACGCACAGTGAAGGCTCCCCCGAGACAGCTCGCGTCACCCACGCGTCGTGAAAGCCGAACGCACCCAGACCGACACCCATCGCTTTCATCACCGCTTCACGAGCGGCAAACCGTGCAGCCAACGAGCGGACCGCGTCAGTCATAGATGCCACGTATTCCAGTTCGACCGCGGTGAACAATCGTTCACGCATCGAAGGTGTGCGGGCCAGGGCGGTTCTGAATCGTTCAATGTCGACCGCATCGACCCCGATACCGCGGATCACCGACAGCTCGACATCAGCGCCGCCAGTGATCGGCGGCGTCGCTGATCGGCAGGATCAGCAAGTCAGCAACGGACAGGTCGGCCAACAGATCGTCGCGGAAAGTCCCCTCGGTCTCGGTGACCCAGTCGACCAGTCGGTCGTAGCGCCGGTCGTAACCCTGCAACACGCCGCGCATGGTCGCCGCAGCCAGCCGCTCGTGGAATCGCACATGCAGCAGCGTGATACCGGTGCAGGTACCGCCCTTCACTTCCGGAATGAAGATGACGGTGCGACTATCGCTGCGACCACGCGCGACCAGGACTTGCTTCTCGCTGGCGACACGACGCTTGGTACCCAACAACTGAGAATTGCGTTCCACTCGACTGGTGACGTCGCGCGACAAACCGCCGCGGTCGACGATCGTGATGGTGGCACCGCTTGCACTGGCAGGGTCGCCTTCGATTGCGTACCTGGTGTAGCCAACGACCGCGTCGACGGCAGGGTCCAGGTCGGCAAGCACCTTCAACGTGCGGTACGCAAGGCGGTCCCGGCCTGCACCGGCAGCCAGTAGCTCCTGCACCAGCGCACGGTCGAGTACTCCCTCATCGTTGCGGCTGATGCCAACGGTGACGGTCTTGGCCTGGTGCTTGATGGCATCGATGGGACGGGTCAGCTCTTCGATTGCTCGGGTGAGCGCGGCCGTCAGGTCGTCGATGATCACACCCGGTGTAGCGATCTTGCCGGTGGCGCGCTGGTAGGCCTCCAGCGGCAAGTCGCTGCCGAGGTCGCGCAGCAAACCAACCAGCCGCACCGCGGTAGACGCCTCCAGATGGCCGTTGTACTGGTCCGCTCGCAGTCCGTCGAGGAACTTCTCGGTATGCACACCGATCTGGGTTTGCACGGTGCGCAGCACATCGTCGCCCTCGGTCGACGCAGCCAACGCATGCTCGATGACCTCACGCGCCTCGCGCAGCGGGCGAGCAGATGCGTCGATTGCCAACGCCGCTTCGTAGCCGAAGAGGTGGCCGACCATTGCCGACAGCACGAACGCAAGCGACGAGTCAACGGATGGAACTGTGAGCACTGCCGAGGCTGCCGCGAACCGTTCGTCGGCGTCGGTGGCCACCACGATCGGCGTAGCCTTGTGCGCCTTGTAAATGGCAACTTCCTTGGCCACGTCGTCGGCGGTGCCGCCAACAAGGCCGGCGGCGCACACAAGAATCAGCGGCTCGCTGGACAGGTCGATGTGCTTCTTGTCCTCGGTGATGTCGCAGGCGATCGACTTGTAACACAGCTCGCTGAGCTTGATGCGAACTTCCTCGGCGGCAACCGCATTGGGGCCACTGCCGACAATCGCCCAGTAGCGCTTCGAGGGGGCGAAGCGACGTGCCGCCTCCGCAATCGCGGGACGGGTGGCGATCACTGCCACCATCGCATCGGGCAGCGTGCGCAGCGACGACAACAGCTCGTGGCGGCGCTGCGGCGTGCCACGGCCGGCGGCCTCCGCAATAGCGCAGGCCAACAGCACACCGGCAGCAACCTGCGCGTAGAACGCCTTCGTGCTGGCAACGCTCATCTCCACGTCGCGACCATCGCTGGTGTACATGACACCATCGGACTTGTCGGTGAGATCGCTGTTGCGACGATTCACGATGGCCAGCACCGAGGCGCCGCGACCGCGAGCAAGGTCGACGGTGCGGTTGGTGTCGGTGGTAGTGCCGCTCTGGCTGACCGCAATGATCAGCGTGTCGGACATGTCGAGCTGCAGGTGAAAGCCGGACAGCTCGGTGGCGGTGATGGGGTCGACATCCAACGAGCCGTCCACAAGGGTGTCCAGCACCGCAGCCATACTGCGCCCCGCAACGGCCGCCGTGCCCTGGCCGATGACCCGCACCTTGGTGATCTCGCCGCTGGCCAACCGTGCCGCGATTGACGCTGGCAGGGTTCGCTCGCCGACCTCGGCGCGCAGACCCTGCGGCGTCTCGACGATCTTGCCGCGCAGCGTCTTGCGGAAACTGTTTGGTGCTTCGCCAATCTCCTTGAGCAGGAAGTGAGGTGCATCGCCGCGATCAATGTCGCGCGTCGTCACCTGCGCCGTCACCACTTCGTCATCGTCGATGGGCAGTTCGCTGCCGTCGTACGCAAGCCGTCGCACGCCCGCCAGCGTGCCCGCCCGCGAACCGTCCAGCACGAACACCTGGCCGCGGCTGCCGGTGGGCGACGCGGTTTCGCCGTCGACCCTCAGGAAGTGCATCGTTTCCTCGACCACTCCGTACGGCTCACTGGCAACGATGAACATGTCGTCGCCCAGTCCGACGTACAGCGCCTGGCCGCTGCCGCGCAGCGCCAGGTACGACTGGTCGGGCGAGTCAGCCGAGGCCGCCGCAATCGCCACACTGCCCTCAAACTCGACCACAGTTCGACGGAACGCCTCGCCCAGATCGGTGGAGGCTGCTGCGTGAATCGCCATCACCGCGGGAATCACCTTCGCATCGGTGGTGATAGGCCCGGCGATGTGCAGCGCATGGTTGACCTTGATGTCGGCATGGTTGTCCACATCACCGTTCAAGACGGCAACGGTGTATGGCACCCGTTGGTCGCCGCTCTGCACAGCGCCGCTCTGCTCGGCCTGCTCACCGTTCACCGGGTGGCAGTTCGGTTCGCTGATGATGCCAACGCTGGCCCAGCGGGTGTGCCCCAACACCGACACACGGGCACCCGGCTGAGCAAGGGCCAGGCGCAGCAGACCGTCTGCGTGGACCGCAGCGCGGAGTGCCTTCACGTTGTCGCCCAGCTCACCAATCTCTGCCGCCGCCTTGTAGACGAACGCCAGCCGGTCGTCCGCGACACGAACCGAGCCGGACTGGAACAGCGGGTCCAGACCACGCTGCACAATGGTCGCGGCAACCGACGGTTCGGCCAGGTCGAGGCCGTGATTCCAGACCAGGATGTGGATGCCGGCGCTGTCGCGACCGCGCACTTCCATCCGGTCGATTGCCGATAACGCCTGCTGGATGGAGAGGTAGCCAGCCACGGCCGCCACACCGGCATCGAGCCCCGTGAACTCGGAGACTGCGCGCGCCGCCCGCAGGCGGTCCTTGCGCACCGCCCACACCGCATCGCGAGCGGCCAACAGTTCAGCGTTGACGAACTCGATCTCGTCGACTGACAGTGTGTGGCCTTCCTCCAGGTCGCACTCACGGTCAGCGATACGCCCATCGAGTTGATCCAGCCGTGCGGTGATGCTGGAAATCAATTCGCTGCGGCCGGCCAGCGCCAACATGCCCGGAACGCCGTGCAGCAGACGGTCCAGCTCGCTGACCAGCACCGCTGCGTCGGTCAGCGTGGCGGCGGCCACCGCCCGGTCAAGCAGGCCGACAATGTCGTCAGCCGAAGGGGTGGGCCGGCTGCTGGGCCGAGAAACAATCGCCACGATGCCACACATGGCGGTCAGGTTACCGACCCCCACCCTGTACGGACCGTCAGCACGCCCTAGCGGACCTCAGGCGACATCTCCGTGCGAACTGTGTCCGTCGAGATGGCTAATGGGCTGGTTGTTCTCGCTGCCCCGTGGCGTCGGATACCCGTCCAAAGCCAAATCGGCGGTTCTCCCATTCGGCTTCTTCCGCCCGCGCCGAGTCACGAGCTTCAACCGTCGTCACTCTCCTGGTCACTTCCGCCGCCGCCGCTCCCCTTGCCCTGAAGCGAGCAAAGGCGACGATATGAAGATCGTCGGGAAATGGCCGAGGCGTCACGTCGACACAATAAGGGCAAAGAAATAGTTGGCGGCCCTCAATTCTCCATCTACCTTGTCACACCCTTCTGCGATGATGAGTACATGAGTTCGCTCACGGTTTCGAACCTGGATGTGGCAGCGATGTCGCCGGCAGAGGCCGAAGCGTTCGTGCGCGAGCTGGATTGCGAGCGGCGGATTGTGGAGGCGAAGATCGCGACGTCGTGCATCAGATCGCCCAGACCGGTGTCTTCGCGGCCGACAAACACCGCACCCCCAAAGCGTGGGGCAAAGCAGCGTGCAACTGGTCCGGTGCCGAAGCTGCCAAGTTTGTACGCCTGGGCAACATGCTCGCCACCTTCGACACTGCCGCAGACATGGCCTCGCGCGGTGATCTCGGTGTCGCCCAGATGCACGCCCTCGCTGGGCTGGTCGCCAACCCGCGCGTGAAAGAACACCTCGCCGACGGTGAAGAACTGCTGGTCGGTCAGGCCACCGAGTTGGACTACGACGACTACGTCTGTCTGCTCGCGAACTGGGAATGCGTCGCCGATGAAGACGGTGCACACCAGGACACTGAGCGCGCCCACCGCAACCGCAAAGCCTCCGGGTCGATCGTTGGCGACAAGTTCTTCCTCGACGCCGTGTGCGGCCTGGCCCAAGGACTGCAGATGAAGGAGATCTTGGAGGCGTTCGCGAAGTCCGAATGGATGGCCGACTGGGACGCAGGGGTCGCCTTGCACGGTGACGCAATGGCAGCCCACCTGATGGACCGCACCGACCCCCAACGACGCATGGATGCCCTGTTCGCGATCTTCTTGAAAGCCGCCGGCAGTGACACCGAGTCCACAGGGTCCGGGTTCACGATCAACCTGATGGTCGGGTTGTCGGCGTTCGAGCATCACCTCGCGAAAGCAATGGGCGCCCACCCGGCACCGTTGGATCCGAACGACCAGTTCAGCCGCTGCGAAACCGCCGACGGCACACAGGTCGATCCGTACGACATGCTCGCGGCGGCGACCATCGGCAAGGTTCGTCGGGTCGTGCTCGACTCGTCAGGCGTGGTCGTCAACATGGGCCGCAAACAACGACTTTTCAAGGGACCTCTGCGCGACGCCGTGATGATGGACGCCAAATGGTGCATCTGCCCCGGCTGCAGGGTGCCAGCAGCGCAATGCGAAGCCGATCACGTGTTGCCGTGGGCCAACGCCGGCCCCACCAACTCCATCAACGGTGGCCCACAATGCGGCCACCACAACCGATGCAAAGCCACCGGCTACAGAACCTGGCGCGACTCCAAAGGCCACTGGCACTACTACCGACCAGACGGCACCGAAATCGGCTGGCGCAGCGACACCACGTACTCGTCCGAGCGTGTCGTCGCCATGCCCGCCGCCAGCTAATTCGCAGCGATCGAATCAATGGTTGCCGAGTACGCATGCGCGCTGCGTGGCCGACGAAACGTGGCGCACGACGCTTGTCGCCACCTGCCCTCAGCGCAAGCATGCCTTAGGCCGCGCCCCGTTGCGAACAAGCGTCGCATCTGGCAATCTGGGCTCATGTCCATAGCCACAGCGTCCACCGATGCAACCCCGGTAGTGCCTGCCGGAAGCGAGGTGATGTGGCCGAACATTCTCATCCTAGTAGCCGTCGTCGTCGCGGCGATCTGCCTGGTGCGAGCGATCCTCTCCGCTCGTCGGAAGCGCCAAGCGAGTTCACCCGTAACATTGAACGACTCCGCCCCGACGATAAGCGGCCCGCATCCAAGCGGGGCAGCGCGAGGCTGAACTACGCGAATCGCTGCTTGTTCACACGGGACTGCCGTTGTGGTTGCGGTCGCGCTCGACGTCCCCATCCGGGTGTTCTGGGGCAGTCGGACATGCGGTTACGGGATGTTGTCACCGCGCACGTCGCGGGTGCCGTGAATGTCCCGCGTTGTGCTGGCCCCGGAGGGTGTGTGGACCGTGCGCAGCGGCGGCGGAATGGCCCACCACTGGTCGGCTCGGTCGACTACATGGGCGCTCAGGCCATCCTGGATGACGCGGGTCAGGCGCAGCAGGTAGGCGGCGATCCCGGCAGCGCCTTGCATCCATGAGGTGCCAGGCGCCAACAGCGGTTTGTCTTGGCGGTGCTCCAGGAACCGCCAGCGCGCTCCAGTCCGGTCGCGGATGGCTCGCTCGACGAGGGCATCGCCCATGGTGCGTGCGGCGTCCAGGAGCTCGTCGGCCCGCTCGGAATCATCACTGTCCTGGGCGGCGTCCAGCAGCGCGTCGCCGACGCCCGCAGCGCCGCAGCAGCGACCGTCGTTATCCCAGAATCCGGGGCGGATCCGTTGCGGGACACCGGATGTCAGAATCGAATGCAGGCAACGCCGGCGCAGGTCGGCAACCTCCAGTCCGCCGACCTCGGCAACTCCGGCGTGCGCCAACGCCGCGAACAGATAGGAGGTTCCGGCGGGTCCGTGGCACCACCCATAGGTGACGGGATCCACTTCCCGTCGAGACGGCGGGATGGTGTGCGGAATGATGAACCCCCCGTCGTCCAGCATGCCCACGGTCAGGAGGTGTTGAGCGCCCAGGCGCGCTGCACGAATGAAGTCCTGGCGATCCAGGGCCCTCCCGGCGACGGCCAGCGCGGTAGCGACCCCGGCGGTGCCGTGGGAGTAGTTCGGCATCCTGGAGGGCTCAGCCGAGCGCATTCCCCAGTCCAGCCCGACCTCAGTGAGTTCGGCAGCACGCAGCAGACATTCCCCGCCGGACTGAGCGATGGTCGCTGAATGCTCACCACCAGCCCAGATGGCGGCCAGGACGATGCCAGCGGTGCCTCCGATGACGTCGTTCAGCGGTGCGGCGGACCCCGTCTCGGCCTCGAACGTGGTGTTCCAACCCATCGGGGTCGTCAGATCGACCAGCCGACGCAGCGCGGGCAGTTCGCTGCCAGGGGCGAGCAGCCTCAGCGCCATCGCGTCACCAGCCAGTCCGTCGAAGAGGGAAGGCTCAAGTCGGAGGGTCGACTGAGCGCGAAGGCGTGCCACGATTCGGGTTGCGAGGGCCTGCTCCAGATGGTTGTGTTCTCGGTACAGGGCGATCTCGGCCAGCACCGGCGCCAGGCCCGCGATCCCTGCATACAACGAATCGCGATCCTCGGCAGGTCCCGTCTCCTGCTGATCCTCGGGCACGCTCGTCGGCAGCCACGGGCCATCGTCCTCAGCCACGTGGCTCACAACCCACGACCACGCGGCTTCGCCCAGATCTCGATACGCATCAACCGACGCCATTGGCTTGAGGGTACGACACCCGTCAACGCCTGATCCCAATCGGAGAAGAAGCGTGCGAGCGCCTGCTCGCTGGACAGTGGCGGCCGCTTCTGAGGCTCT